>NZ_JBFATL010000046.1:53176-70542 GCF_040678315.1 Streptomyces sp. NPDC052721
CCGTTGGGGGGGGCGGGGCATCGCCCCTGTCGTCAAACTCCCGTCTGCCGCGCTCCGGGCGGACGACGGGAGTTTGACGACAGGACCTAGCGCAGCGGCAGCGCCTCGGCCCCGAGGATGTCGGCGATGAGGTCGACGACCTGGGGCACCGACTCGGTCAGATACATGTGTCCGCCGGGGAGTTCGTGGAAGCGGAACCCGGCACCGGCGACCGCGCTCCAGTCGAGCGCGTCCTGCCGCGACACCAGCTCGTCGGAGCGTCCGCGCAGACAGGTCACCGGGAAGGGCACCGGGGTCACCGCGGAGGGGCGGTAGTTCTCGTGCATGGCGACGTCGGCGCGCAGGGTCGGCAGGATCATCTCCCTCAGCTCGGGGATCTCCAGCGCGGGATGGTGGGCCCCCGCGAACTCCTCGACGCGGGCGAGGAACTCGTCGTCGCCGAGGCCGCTGGCCCGCCGGGTGCGGCTCGCCGAGGGGCCGGGTGATCCGCTGACGAACAGCTCGGCGACGGTGACGCCGTGCCGCTGGACCAGGGCCAGGGCCAGCTCGTAGGCGAGTACCGCTCCGAGGCTGTGGCCGAGGACCGCGACGGCCGGGGCGTCGCCGATCGCGTCGAGGGCGTCGGCGAGCAGCCCCTCGACCGCGTCGTGCACGTCGGTCCAGGGCTCCTCCTCCACCCGGTCCTCGCGTCCCGGCAGTTGCAGGGGGGCCGGCCGCAGGCCTTCGGGAAGGAGCTTGCGCCAGGGCCAGTAGAAGCTCGCACCGGCTCCGGCGTGCGGCAGGCAGAGCAGGGGAATGCGGTGGTCGGTCATGGCGTCCTCGTCCGGCGTCAGGAGCGTGCGGCGAGCACGCGGGGTCCGATGAGGGCCGCGAGCGCCGCGGCGGTGCGGGCGGTGAACAGTTCGCGGACGGTCACCTTCACGCCGAGCCGCCGGCGCAGCAGCGCCACCGTCTGGGCGGCGAGCAGGGAGTTCCCGCCCAGCTCGAAGAAGTCGTCGTGCGCGTCGACTCCGCCCGGCACCCCGAGCGTGCTGCTCAGCGCGTCCACGACCGTGCGCACCACGTCCGCTTCCGCGGGACCGGACGCGTCGGCCGGCGCCACGGTCACCCCTGCTGTCTCGTCCATGAACTGGGTCCTCGTTTCTGTTCGTCGCGAGCCGGAGGATCCGGTCGTACCCGGCGGCCGGGCGGGGCCGGCCTGTGTACGGCGGTGGGGCCGGGCCCGGCCTCCGTACGGCGGCCGGGCGGGTGCCGGCCTGTCCGGCGTCCGGGCGGCCCGTCCGTCCACGGGCAGCACCGACGCTACGGACGGCGGCTGTCGCGGGGCTTTCGCCGGTCTGTCGTCTCCGGTGACGGCCGCGAGAGCGCCACGACAGACGGGCGAGACGGCGCGAGGAGTGGCGCGACAGCGGGGCCGGACACGCTGGCAGGGCCGATCGAAGGGGTATCCATGCGTTCCAACGAGTCATCGCGCACCGCAGACGCCGGCCGCGCGGAACACCGTGCCGGACGGACTTGTGACCTCGGCCTGACCCATGCGCAGCAGCAGATGTGGTTCGCCGACCAGCTCAACCCCCAGGACAGCGGTTATCTGATCCCGCTGCGCCTGCGCCTGACCGGCGAGCTGGACGTGGCGGCGCTCGGCGGTGCCCTTCAGGCCGTCGTGGCCCGGCACGAGGTGCTGCGCACCGGTGTGCGGACGGTGGACGACCGGCCCGTGGGCGTGCTGCGGCCGGCGAGCGACTTCACCCTGGCCGTGGCGGATCTGCGGGAGGCGGGTCCGGACGAGGTCGAGCGGGAGCTGCTCCGGCAGGCCCGTACCCCGCTCGAGCTCCCCGAGGGGCTGCCCGTCCGGGCGACCCTGCTCCGGGTCGCGGACACCGAGCACATCCTGTGCCTGACGGTCCACCACATGGCCTTCGACGGTGGCTCGCGGGACATCCTCCACCGCGAGCTGGAGGCCGGGTACGCCGCGCTCGTGGGGGGAGCCGGAGACCGCCTCGCACCGGAGGTGGTCCGGTACGCCGAGGCCGAGCGGGCCCGCGCCACCGAGGATCTCGACGCGCAACTGGACCACTGGCGCGAGGCGCTGGCCGGGCTGACACCGTTCGAGCTTCCGCCCGACCGGCCGCGCCCGGCCCACCGCGCCGGCCGGGGCGCCCAGCGCTCCTTCGACGTGCCGCGGGCGACGGCCGACGGACTCGACCGGCTCGCCCGCCGCGGCGGCGCCACGACGCACATGGTGCTCGTCGCCGCCTGCCAGGCGCTGCTGGCCCGCTGGTCCGGACGCACGGACGTCACCGTGGGCTCGACGTTCGGCACGCGGGACGAGCCGGCCCTGCGGGAGGTCATCGGTCCGTTCGTCAACATGCTCGTGCTGCGCGGTGACGTCAGCGGTGATCCGTCCTTCACGGAGCTGGTGGAACGGGTGCGCGAGACGGCCCTGGACGCCTACGAGGCACGTCACGTCCCGTTCGCGGACGTGGTGCGCGAACTGGGCGGGGACCGGGACCCCGCACGCACCCCGCTGTTCCAGATCCTGGTCGACCAGGTGACCCGGAGCGAACCGCCCGCGCTGCCCGGTCTGACGGTCACCGAGCTGCCCGAGGTCTGTGTCGGTTCGAAGTACGACCTGAGCGTCTCCTTCCAGCGCGTCGCCGGCCGGCTGACCGTGGAACTGACCTGGGACACGGCCCTGTACGAGGACGCCACGGCCGGCCGTCTCGCCCGGCATCTGCGCGAGCTGCTGGTCCAGGTGGCCCAGGACCCGGGGGCCCGGGTCTCGGAGCTGGTGCTGACGGACGAGCGGGAACGGCAGGAGGCCCTGGGGCTGGGCCGGGGCCCGGTCACCGAGTTCCAGGACGTGTGCCTGCACGAACTGTTCGAGGCGCAGGTGTCCCGGACGCCGGGGGCACCGGCCGTCGCCGACTCCTCGGGCGAGCTGACCTACGCGCAGCTGGACGCGCGGGCCACCGCCCTGGCCGCCGTGCTCCGCGCCCGCGGGGTCGGCCCCGAGGTGCCGGCCGGCATCATGTTCGGGCCGTCGACGGAGCTTGTGGTCGCGGTGCTGGGCGTGCTCAAGGCCGGTGGCGCCTACCTGCCCATCGACCCGGCCGTACCGCCGCACCGGCTCGCCCACGTGCTCACCGAGGCCCGGCCCGCGCTGGTCCTCACCCAGCCCCGGCACGCCGGACTCGTCGCCTCCGCCGGCGGCACACCGCTCACCTCATGGGACGAGCCGGGCGCGGCAACCGACGCCGGCCCACTGCCGCGGCCGGACAACCTGTGCGCCCTCTACTACACCTCCGGCTCGACAGGACGCCCCAAGGCCGTGGCGTGCACCCACCGCGGCTGGTCCAACTATGTGCAGTGGCTCCAGCGGCAGCACCGGCTGCGCCCCGGTGAGACGGTGCTCCACAAGTGCGTCGCCACGTTCGACGTGATGGTCGCCGAGGTGTTGTGGCCCCTGTGCTCCGGGGGGCGGGTGGCCGTACTCGGCGACGGGCGGGGCGCGGACCCGCGGGCGGTGATCGACGCCGCCGTGCGCTTCCGGGCGGCGCAGCTCCAGTTCGTGCCCAGCGCGCTGGACCTCTTCCTGGACGAGCTGACCGACGACGACCTGGCCGGCCTGGGCGCTCTGCGCAGCGTCGTCTCCGGCGGTGAGGCCCTGCTGCCGGGGACCGTGCGCCGCTTCTTCGAACGGTTCGGTGACAGGGTACGGCTCGACAACAACTGGGGCACCACGGAGACCTCCGTCGACTCGACCACGCACCGGTGCGCCGAGCGGGACCCGGACCGGCATCCGGCGGCGATGACCGTCGGGCTTCCGGTGGACAACCACGAGGTCCACATCCTGGACGAGCACGGCCGGCCCGCGCCGCTGGGCACCCCCGGCGAGATCCACGTCGGCGGCGTCGGCCTGGCCCGCGGCTACCACGCGAACCCGGCTCGCACCGCCGAGCGCTTCGTCCCGCACCCGTTCCGTCCCGGCGCCCGGCTGTACCGGACGGGTGACCAGGGCAGGGTCCGCGCCGACGGGTCGATCGAGTACCTGGGCCGGGCCGACCACCAGGTGAAGATCCGCGGGGCCCGCATCGAACTCGGCGAGGTCGAGGCGGCGCTGCGCGCCCATCCCGCCGTGGTCGAGGCGGCGGCGGCCACCTGGCAGGCGGCCCCCGGGGACCGGCGGCTGGCCGCCTACGTCCTGCTGAATCCGGCGGCCGGTGCCACCACCGCCGACGTCCGGGCCTTCCTCGCCGGCCGGCTGCTGGGCAGTGCCCTGCCGAGCGTCATCGTCGAGGTCGACGCCTTCCCGCGGCTGCCGAACGGCAAGCTCGACCGGGCGGCGCTGCCCGCGCCGGACCTGGAGGCGGCACGGGAGAGCGCGTACGTGGCGCCGCGCGACGAGACGGAAGCGGCGGTGGCCGCCATCTGGTCGGAGCTGCTGGGCACCACCGTGGGCGCGCACGACAACTTCTTCGCCTCGGGCGGCCATTCGCTGCTCGTGACCCGGGCGGCGAACCGGATGCGGGAGGCGTTCGGCGTACCCGTGCCGCTGAGCCTGGTGTTCGAGGCACCGACCGTGGCGCAGACCGCGTCCCGTCTGACGCGGATGGTCGAGGCCGAGATCGACTCCCTGAGCGCCGAGGAGCTGCTGCGGCTCCTGGCCGACTGACCACGCGCACCCATCATGAGGAGAAGCCGACATGCCCGACTCCGGTGAGTACCTCGTCGTGCTCAACGACGAGGAGCAGTACTCGGTCTGGCCCGCCGCCCTGGATCTTCCCCTGGGCTGGCACGCCGAAGGCACCCGCGGTCCCAAGGACCACTGTCTCGACCACATCGACCGGGTCTGGACGGACATGCGGCCCAAGAGCCTGCGGGACGCCATGAGTCACGGGCGGGACGCCGCGTCCGCGCCCCAGGAACAGCAGCACCCCTTCGCCACCGAAAGCAGGTGACACATGACCAGCCTGGACGTCCCCCCCGCCTACACGCTCGACGGCGCCGACCTCGCCCGGCTCGACACCGTGCTGGAACACCTCCGCGACCACGAGGACCCGGCCGACCCCCTCTTCTACGAACGGCGCCGGCAGGCCGCCGAGGAACTGCCGCACGGGCTGCGGAACTTCCTGCTGGACTTCCGGCACACCGAGCCGGCCGCGGCCTGCCTGATCCACGGGTTCCCGGTGGACGACGTCGCCATAGGACCGACGCCCGCGCACTGGGAGCTGGCGGCCGACGGCAAGTCGACCCGGGACCAGGAGCTGCTGCTGGGCCTGTGCGGCATGGTGCTGGGCGAGCCCTTCACCTGGTCCACCCTGCAGTCGGGCCGGCTGGTGCAGAACATCCTGCCCATCCGGGGGGACGAGCGGCGCCAGAACGGACACGGCAGCGAGACGCTCCTGGAGTTCCACACCGAGGACGGCTTCCACCCCCGCCGGTGCGACTATCTGCTGCTGTTCGGCCTGCGCAACCCGGACCGGGTGCCGACCGTGGTGTCGTCGGTGCGCGACATCCGGCTCTCCGACGAGGACCGCGAGATCCTCGGGGAGCGCCGGTTCCTCATCGTGCCCGACGACGAGCACGTCCGGCAGCTCGCGGAGCGCGCCCCCGGCCATCCCGCGCTCCGTGAGGCGCAGAGCATGCTGGAGCGGCCCGAGCCGGTCGCCCTGCTGTTCGGCCACCGCCTCAACCCGTATCTGCGCATCGACCGGCCCTTCACCCGCTGCGTCGGCGCCGACCCCGCCGCCGAGCAGGCCGTCGAGCACCTGATGGACGAGCTGGAACGGGTGCAGCAGGACGTGCCGGTCGGCCCCGGCAGCCTCCTGGTGGTCGACAACTACCTCGCCGTCCACGGCCGCCGGCCGTTCACGGTCCGCTACGACGGCACCGACCGGTGGCTGAAGAAGCTGACCGTGAGCCGGAACCTGCGTCCGGGCTTCACCGACCGGAGCAGCGGCTCGCACCGGGTCCTGTTCTGATCCGCCCCACTCCCACCCCTGTCACGACAGCCGGAGGTCTCCTCATGCGAACGGTCATCGTCTCGGGCGCGTCCAGCGGCATCGGCCGGGCCACGGCCGAGCGCTTCGCGCACGGTGGTGATCACGTGGTCAACCTGGACGTGCGCAAGCCCGGCACCGGCTCCTCGGTGCCGTGGCTGGAGGTCGACGTCACCGACTGGGCCGCCGTCGGACAGGCGCTCGCGGCGGTGCACGCCGAGACCGGCGCCCTCGACGTGGTCGTCGCCAACGCGGGCGTCAGCGTCCGCCACGGCGTCCTGGAGCTGACGGAGGCCACCGCGCGTCGTATCACCGACGTCAACTTCCTCGGGGTGCTGGGTCTGTGGCGGCAGGCCGCGGAGTACATGGTCCCCCGGCGCAGCGGCGTGCTCCTGGCCACGGCGTCCGTCAACGGCAGCCGCGGCTACCCGTTCTACGCGGACTACAACGCCACCAAGGCGGCCGTCTTCTCGCTGTGCCAGACCTTCGCCCTGGAGCTGAGCCCGTGGGTGCGCACCGCGTGCGTGACTCCGGGCGCCGTTCTGACGCCCATGCAGCAGGCCGAGTACACCGAGGAGATGCTGGCGGCCGTCAACGAGCGCATCCCGAGCGGGCGGCACGCCCTGCCGGAGGAGATCGCCGACGCCTTCTTCTTCCTCGCCTCCGACAGCGCTCGGTTCCTCACGGGCCAGCAGCTGGTGGTGGACGGCGGCGAGACCGCCGGGGCGACCACCGCGGTCTTCGGCACCGAGGGCCGGTGCCCCGCCGGCTGAGCCGGATCCCAGTCGCGAACGGTGCACCGCCGGATCGCCCTGACCCCTGAGCCGGTGGCACAGCCGCGGCGTGACGATCACAGGAGGCAGACATGGACACCCGTGAGCAGCAGACACCGCCGCGGCCGGACGTCGCGGCGCTGCGGCAGGCACTGTTGCGCAAGCGGCTGCGCGGCCGGGGCGGGGACGCGGACGCGGTGACGCCGCGCGGCGGCTCGGGACCGGCGCCCTTGTCCCCGGTCCAGCGCGGGATGTGGGCGATGGACCACTTCCTGCCGGACAACTCCGTCTACGGCATCGACCACGTGGTGCGGCTGCGCGGCCACGTCGATCCCGAGGTGCTGGGCCGGGCCCTCACCGACCTGGTGGACCGGCACGAGGCGCTGCGCACCACCTTCGACGACACCGACGGGCCGCGTCAGGTCGTCCACCCGCACTGGACCGGGACGCTGGTGGTGCGGGACGTGCGCGACCTGCCGCCGGACGGGCAGCGCGAGGCCGCGGAGCACGTCGTCGCGCGGGAGCGGGCGCGCTCCTTCGACCTGCGCGTCGGTCCGCTGTTCCGTGCGGCGCTCGTCGTCGGCTCCGGCGAGAGTCTCCTGGTGCTCACCGTGCACCACCTGGTGAGCGACGGATGGTCCGTCGGGCTCATCGCCGCGGAGCTGAGCGCGCTGTACCGCGCGCGTCTGGCGGGTCAACCCCTGCCGCCCCCGCCGCCGTTGCAGTACGCGGACTACGCGCAGTGGCAGGCGGGCCTGAGGAAGAGCGGTGCCGTGGCCGGCCGGCTCGACCACCGGCGGACGGTGCTGCGTGACGTGCCGCCCGTACTGGACCTGCCCACGGACCACGAGCGGCCGCCGCGGCTGTCCCACCGAGGGCACAGCGCGCACCGCGATCTCCCCCCGGAACTCGCCGCCGCGGTGCGTCAGTTGGCCGAGCGGGAGGGTGTCACGCTCTTCACCCTGCTGCTCACCGCGTTCGATCTGCTGCTCGGCCGGTGGTCGGGCCGGCGGCGCTTCGCCGTGGGCGCCGCCGTGTCGGGGCGGACCCGGACGGAGATCGAGTCCGTGGTCGGACTGTTCGCCAACACGGTCGCGATCCCGGCGGACCTGACCGGCAACCCGTCCTTCTCGGAGCTGACCGCGCGCGTGAACGCGCAGGTGCTGGACGCGCTGGACCACCAGGACATCGCGTTCGAGGAAGTGGTGGCGGCGCTGGCACTGCCGCGCGACGCCGCCCGCAACCCCCTCTACCAGGTGCTCTTCCAGTGCACCGAGGCGGGCGGGGACCGGTGGGACCTGCCGGGCGTCACCGCCGAGCACCTGCCCGGGGACACCGCCTCCTCCAAGGTCGACCTGCTCCTGTCGGTCGTGCACAGCCCCGACCGGATCGCCCTCGAACTGGTCGCCGAGGCCACCCTGTTCGCCCCGGAGACGGGCCGGCGGCTCCTCGGCCACCTGGAGACGCTCCTCGCCCAGGTGGTGCGCGACCCCGCGCGGCCGGTGGAGGAGGTGAGCCTGCTCTCGGCGGCCGAGACGGACATCGTCACCAAGGAATGGAACGACACCTTCCGGCCGTATCCGGCGGACGCCACCATCCCCGAGCTGTTCGCCCGGACCTGCGCCCGGGTGCCGGACGCCACGGCACTGGTCGCCGGGACCACGGTCATGACGTACGCCGAACTCGACGCGGCGTCCAGCCGGCTGGCGCATCTGCTCCGGGCGAACGGCGCCCGCGCCGACGTCCCCGTGGCCGTCGCCCTGCCGCGCTCGGCCGAACTGGTCGTCGTCCTGCTGGCCGTGCTGAAGGCGGGCGCCGCCTACCTCGTGCTGGACTCGGCCAATCCGGTCGAGCGCAACGAGGCGCTGCTCGCCGACAGCGGCGCCACGCTGCTCGTGCGCGGCTCGGCCGGCACCGACGAGACGCCGCTCGCGGCGGACGGCGCTGTCCGCGTGCTCGACCTGGACGACCCCGCCGCCGCCGCCGCGCTCGCGGCACAGCCCGCGGTCCCGCCCCCCTGCCCGGCCACCCCGCAGTCCCTGGCCTACGTCAGCTACACCTCGGGCTCCACCGGCCGGCCCAAGGGCGTCATGGTCCCGCACCGCGCGGTGATCCGCCTGGTGCACGAGCCGACGTACGCGCGGCTCGGCGAGCGGGAGACGCTGCTGCAGATCGCGCCGGTCGCCTTCGACGCCTCCACGATGGAGCTGTGGGGCAGCCTGCTCACCGGGGCCCGGCTGGTCGTCGCGCCGCCCGGCCGGCTGGGCGTCGCCGAGATCGGCGCCCTGCTGCGCGAGCACCGGGTCACCGTCGTGTTCCTCACCACCGGGCTGTTCCACCAGATCGCCGAGTACGACCCGGGCGCCTTCGCGCACGTACGGCATCTGCTCACCGGCGGCGACGTCGTCTCGCCCGGAGCGGTGCGCGCGGCCCTCGGCGCGCACGACGCTCTGACGGTGGTCGCCTGCTACGGCCCGACGGAGAACACCACCTACACCACCTGCGCCCCCCTGACCGCCCCCGAACAGGTCGGCGCCCGCGTCTCCCTGGGCCGCCCCATCCAGCAGACGACCGTCTACGTCCTGGACGCACACATGCGTCCGGTGCCCGTCGGCACCCCCGGCGAGCTGTACACGGGCGGCGACGGGGTGGCCCGCGGCTACCTGGGCCGGGCGGCCCGCACGGCGGAGCGCTTCCTGCCGGACCCCTTCAGCGACACCCCGGGCGCGCGGATGTACGCCACGGGCGACCTGGTGCGGTACCGGCCGGACGGCACCCTCGACTTCATCGGCCGGATCGACGGTCAGGTCAAGCTGCGCGGATTCCGGATCGAACTCGGCGAGATCGAGGCCCGGCTGCTCGCCCACCCGCGGGTCGCCCAGGCCGCGGTGGTGGTGACCGAGCACATCCCGGGCCACAAGCGACTGGTGGCCTACACGGCACCGGCGGGCGCCGACCGGGCACCCACCGAGGAGCTGCGCGCCCATCTGCGGCACGCGCTGCCCGCGTACATGGTGCCGCAGGCGTTCGTGGCCCTGGACACCCTGCCGTTGAAGCCGAACGGCAAGGTGGACCGCGACCTGCTGCCCGCGCCCGGCCCGGACCAGGCCGGTGACCCGGCCCCCGGCCGGGGACGGCGGCCCGCGACGCCCACCGAGCGGACGCTCGCCGGCATCTGGGCGCGCGTCCTGCACGTGACCGAGGTGGGAGCGCACGACAACTTCTTCGAACTGGGCGGCGATTCGATCCTCTCCATCCGGACGGTCGCGGAGGCGGCCCGGGCCGGGCTGCGCCTGACGCCCCGGCAGGTGTTCGAGCACCAGACCATCGCCGCGCTGGCCGCGTCCGTCGACCGGTCGGCGGACACCGGGCGCCTGGCCGGCGCGGAGCAGGGCACCGTGTCCGGCGACGTCGAACTGCTCCCCGTGCACCGGTGGTTCACCGAGCAGGACTGGCCGCACCACCATCACAACCAGTCCGTGAGACTGTCCTGGACCCCGCGCCCCGACCCCGCCGTGCTGGCCGCCGCGCTGCGCACGCTGACGGCACACCACGACGCCCTGCGGCTGCGGCTGGTGCGCGACGCGGCCGGGGACTGGCAGGAGCACATCGCGGAGCGGGAGGAGGGCGACCTGCTGCGGGTGGTGGACCTGACCGGCGTGCCCGAGGCCGACCGGGAGGCGGTCATCACGCGGGAGGCCGACCGGGCCCACGCGGCGATGGACCTCACGGCGGGCCCGGTCCTGCGGGCCGTGCTGTTCCGCGCCGGGCCCGACGCCCCCGACCAGCTGTTCTGGACCATCCACCACCTCGCGGTCGACACGGTGTCCTGGGCCGTCCTGCTGGAGGACCTGGCCGCCGTGTACGGGCAGCTGGCGAGCGGACGGAAACCGGCCCTGCCCGCGAAGACCACCTCCTACCGCGCATGGGCCGCGCGGATCGCCCGGCACGCGCAGAGCCCTCGGTTCGCCGCCGAGGCCGCCGCGTGGGTGAGCGCCGGCCGGGACGCCGAGCCGCTGCCCGCCGATCACACCGGAGGCCGCAACACCGAGGCGGCCGCGGCGAGTCTGACCGCCACGCTGCCCGAGCCGGAGACGACCGCTCTGCTCCGCCAGGCCCCCGCCGCCTACCGGACACGGGTCAACGACCTGCTGCTGACCGCCCTGGCCCAGACCCTGTGCGCGTGGACGGGGTCCCGGACGGCCTCGGTCCACCTGGAGGCCCACGGGCGCGAACCGCTCTTCGACGACGTCGACCTCACCCGCACGGTCGGCTGGTTCACCAGCATCCACCCCGTCCACCTGACGCTGCCGCCGCAGGACGACCCGGCCGCCCACCTGAAGGCGGTCAAGGAACAGCTCCGCGCCCACCCCCACAACGGCATCGGCTACGGGCTCGCCCGGTACCTGCGCCCGGACACCGCCGAGGTGCTGGCCCGGTACGCCCCGCCGCAGGTCAGTTTCAACTACCACGGCCGGATCGCGGACGCGGACCACACGCGGGACACGGCCGCCGGACCACTGCTGCGACGGCTCGGTCCCGTCGGCGCGGAGGTGGCGGCGTCCGGCCTGCGCCCCCACCTCGTCGACGTCGACGCGGCGGTCCTGGACGGCGCTCTGCGGATCCGCTGGACCTACGCGCCCGGCGTGCACGACGCCGGTACGGTACGGCGGCTGGCCGACGACTTCCTGCGCCGGCTGCGCCTCCTCGTCGGCCACTGCGCATCGGGCGCCGCCGGGGCCACCCCGTCGGACTTCCCGCTGGCCAGGCTCGACCAACGGGGCCTGGACCAGCTGCTGGCCGGACTCGACGCCCGCGGGATCGAGACCGTCCACGGCCTGTCCCCCATGCAGACGGGGCTGTTGTTCCACGCGCTGCACCGCCCCGGCCGGGGCGACTACGTCACCCAGCTGGTGTGGCGCGTCGAGGGCGAGCTGGACACGTCCGCGTTCCTGGCCGCGTGGCAGCACGTGACCGACCGGCACGCGGCCCTGCGCACCACCTTCGCCTGGGACGGCGTCCCCGAACCCGTGCAGATCGTCCACCGCCATCTGCCGCTGCCCGCCGAGACGGTGGACTGGAGCGACGACCCCGACCGGGTCGGGGCGCGGCTCGCGGACCTCCTCGACGCGGAGCGGCGCACGGGCTTCGACCTGCGCGGCGCCCCGCCCCACCGCCTGCACCTGATCCGCACCGGCCCCGGGGAGCATCTGCTGGTCTGGCACAACCACCACATCCTGCTGGACGGGTGGAGCGTGTCCCTGGTCCTCGCGGAGGTGCGGGCCTGCTACGCGTCCCTCAGCCGAGACGGCCGGCCGCCGCAGCTGCCCGAACCCACCCCCTACCAGCATCACATCGCCTGGCTGCACAGCCAGGACACCACCGCGGCCCACGCCTACTGGCGGTCGGCCATGGAGGGCTTCGCCGGCCCCACGCCCCTTCCCGTGGTGGCCGGTGCGCAGGAGGGGACCGGCGCCACCACGACCCGGCCGCTGGCGCTGCCCGCCACGGTCACCTCGGCCCTGTCCCGGCTCGCCGGGGCGAACAAGGTCACCGTCAACACCGTGCTCCAGGCGGCCTGGGCGCTGACCCTGGCCCGGTACAGCGGCACCTCGGACGTCCTGTTCGGCAACACCCTCACCGAGCGCATGTCCGGCGTCCCCGGAGCGGACCGCATGGTCGGCCTGCTCATCAACACCCTGCCCACCCGGGTCCGCGTCGCGGAGGACCGCCCGGTCGGTGACTGGCTGCGCGAGCTGCACGCCCGGCTCACCGAGGCCCAGCGGTACGGCTACCTCTCCGTGTCGGAGATCCAGCGGCACACCGCCGTCCCCGGCGGGCAGCGGCTGTTCGACAGCATCCTCGTCTTCACCGACACCGGAGCCGTCGCCGACGACGAGCCCGCCGGCCTCCGCTTCACCCCGGTCACCGGGCACGAGCAGCCCGGATACCCGCTGCTGGTCCGCGCCGACCTGGCGGGGGAACTCGTCCTGACCCTCAACTACGAGCAGGGCCAGGTGGCGGCCGACGCCGCCGAGCGGCTGCTGCGCCACTTCGGCCGCCTGCTGACGGAACTGGCGAGCGGCCGGTACACCGTCGTACGAGACCTGCCCATGCTGTCGGACGAGGAGCTGCGGGAACTGACCGCGAGCGGGGCCGACGACGGGCCCCCGGCCGGGGACACCCTGCTGGATCTCTTCGCCGCACAGGTCCGGGCGGCCCCGCGGGCGGTCGCGCTGCGCCACGCGGGCCGGTCCACCACGTACGCCCGGCTCGACGCGGACTCCGACCGGCTGGCGCACCGGCTGCGCCGGGCCGGGGCCGGCCCCGGCACCCGGGTGGCGGTCCATCTGCGGCCGTCGGCCGGCACCGTCACGGCCCTGCTGGCCGTGCTCAAGGCCGGCGCGGCGTACGTCCCGCTGGACCCGGCGTACCCGGCGCAGCGGCGCGCCTTCGTCCTGGAGGACTCCGGTGCCGTGCTGGTGCTGAGCAGCGGCGCGACGCCGCCCGTTCCCGGCCGCGCCGTACCGGTGCTGGACGTGGACGGCCCCGGGGAGGAGGAACCGGGCGGGCCGCCGTTGCCGCGCCCGACGGGCCGGGACCTCGCCTACACGATCTACACGTCCGGCTCGACCGGCCGGCCGAAGGGCGTGGACATCGAGCACCGGGCCATCGCACACTTCCTCGGCGCGATGCGGGACCGGCTGGGCAGCGGCGCCCAGGACACCTGGCTGAGCCTGACGTCGATCTCCTTCGACATCGCGGGCCTGGAGATCTTCCTGCCCCTGGTCACCGGTGCCCGCACCGTCGTGGCGCCCGCGGACACGGCCACGGACCCCGAGGGACTCGTGGCGCTGATCCGCGAGGAGGGGGTGAGCTTCGTCCAGGCGACGCCGTCGGGCTGGCGGGTGCTGCTGGCCGGCGGCTTCGACGAGCCGTCCGTCCGGGCGCTGTGCGGAGGGGAGCCGCTGCCGGCCGCGCTGGCCCGCGACCTGGTCCGCCGCTGCCGCACCCTGTGGAACGTGTACGGGCCGACCGAGACCACCGTCTGGTCCACCATCGACCCCGTCGCGGACCCGGACCGCCCCGTCACCATCGGCCGGCCCCTGCCGGGCGAACGCGTCCATGTCCTGGACTCCGCCCTGCGCCCGGTGCCGGTAGGTGTCCCCGGCGAGCTGTTCATCGGCGGACACGGGGTCGGGCGCGGCTACCTGGGCCGCCCCGCCCTGACGGCGGAGCGCTTCGTGCCCGACCCCTTCGGCCCCGAGGGCGGCCGGCTGTACCGCACCGGCGACCGCGCACGGCTGCTCCCGGACGGCAGGGTGGACTTCCTCGGCCGGCTGGACCGGCAGGCCAAGGTCCGCGGGTACCGCATCGAACTCGGCGAGATCGAGGCGAGGCTGGACGAGCACACCTCGGTCGGGCAGAGCGTGGTGGAGGTGTCACGGACCGCGGGCGGGACGGCCACGCTGACGGCGTACGTGGTACCCGTACCGGGCCACCGGCCCGCCGGGCGGGAGCTGCGCGAGCACCTCGCGCAGTGCCTGCCGGAGTACATGGTGCCGCACGTGTTCGTGCTGCTCCCCCGGCTGCCCCTCACCCCGAACGGCAAGGTCGACCGCAACGCGCTGCCCGCCCCGGAGGGTGACGGAAGGCCGGACGAACGGCCGTACGTCACCCCCCGCACCGCCGCCGAGCGCGTCCTCGCCGCGGTCTGCGCGCAGGTCCTGGAGGTGGAACGGTTCGGTGTGCGCGACGACTTCTTCGACCGGGGCGGCGACTCGATCCGGGCGCTCCTCGTCATGACCCGGGCCCGGGCCGCGGGCGTGCCCGTGACCGTGGCGCAGATCGTGCGGCACCGCACCGTCGAGGCCATCGCCGCCGCGGCGGACCGTCCCCCGTCGTCCGCGCCCGGGCTCACGGTGAGCACGTTCCTCGACCGGCTGCGGCCGGACGACGCCGACCTGACGGCGGTCCTCACCGCGCACCGGGTGCCCGGGGTCAGCGCGGCCGTCATCAAGGACGGCGCCCTGACGGCCACGTGGGCGCACGGCACGGCCCACCGCGGCGCACCGGGCACGCTCACCGACGGCACGGTGTTCCAGGCGGGCTCCCTCGCCAAGCACGTCACCGCCCTGCTGTGCCTGCTGCTGGTGCGGGACGGCACCCTCGACCTCGACCAGGACGTCAACCGTTACCTCGACGGCTGGCGGGTGCGGGGCGCGGACGGGCACGGTGCCGTGTCGCTGCGGGCCCTGCTGAGCCACAGTGCCGGGCTGCCCGTCGCACCCGGCCGGGACTTCGGTCCCGGCGAACCGCTGCCGCCGCTCGCCGAGTCGGCGGCGCCCGGGCGCGGAACGCCGCCGCGCCTGGAGGCCGACGGCCGCCACGTCGGCCGGTTCCGCTACTCGAACACCAACTACGCGGTGGTCCAGCGGATCCTGGAGGACGTCGGCGGCCGGCCGGTCGCGGACCTGGCCCGGGACCGGCTGTTCGCACCCCTGGGACTGCGCCACACCGTCCTGTCGCCCGGTGTCCCGTTCCCCGCCGGCGAGGTGGCGTCGGGTCACGACGCCGAGGGGCGCCCGCTCGCGGGCCGGTGGCGCCGGACACCCGAACTGGCGGGCGCGGGCCTGTGGTCCACCCCGCGCGACCTGGCGGCCCTGGAACTGGAGATCTGGCATGCCGCCACCGGGGGATCCGGTCACCGTCTGCTCGACGGCGAGCTGGCCCGGGAGATGATCCGCCCCGCGGCGGAAGGCGTCTACGGCCTGGGCACCATGCTCCGGCAGGTGTCCGGCGGCACCTGGTTCGGGCACCTCGGCGAGCCGTCGGGCGCCCGGTGCCTGTCCTTCCTCGACGCCGGACGGGGCAGCGGCTTCGTGCTCATGCTCAACGCCGAGTCCGGTACGGCCGCCGTCCGGGAGTTCCTGTCCCGGCTGGGATTCGCCGAGGAACTCGCCGTGTGAGCCGCGGTGCGACCGCCGGTCGGGCGCCGGACCGCGGCGCCCGACTTCCCCCAGCCGTCTGGAGCCACGATGACCGGCATCACCGTACCGACCAGCCGATCACGGCGCCCGCTCGTGATCCTCCTGTGCGCGGGGTTCATCTCGGTGCTCGGCACCTCGATGTCCGAGCTGGCCCTTCCCTGGTTCGCCCTCGGCACCGGCGGGGGCACGTCCCACGCCGGCGTCGTGGCCTTCGCGGACACGGCCCCGTACGTCGTCCTCCAGGCGCTGTCCGGGCCCGTGGTCGACAAGTGGGGCGCCCGGGTGTCCTGCGCCGCGGGAAACGCCCTGGCCGCGGTGGCGCTCGGTGCCGTCCCGGTCCTGCACCTGGCGGGCGCGCTCGGCTTCGGCCCGCTGTGCGCCCTGGTGGCGGTGTCCGCCATGGCGCGCGGCGTCGCGGACTGCGCGGGCAACGTGCTGCTGCCCGCCGTCGCCGAGCGGGCGGGCGTGCCGCTGGCGCGCGCGGTGGCGCTGTCGGCCGGAGCCATGCGCGGCGGGCTGATCGCCGGGGCGGCGCTCGCGGGTGTCCTCCTCTCCACGGTCGGCGTCACGTCGACGCTCGCGGTCACCGCGGGCGCCTTCGCCGTCGCCTCGGTGCTCGTCATGTCGTGTGCGACGGCGACGGCGCGGCGACCGGCGACCGCACCGCGGGCCGGGGGCGCCCCGGGCGGATACCGCGCGGAGCTGGCCGAGGGGCTGCGCTTCCTGCGCGGGGACCGGCTGCTGCTCGGCATCGTCGTCCTGATCGCCGTGAGCAACCTGCTGGACCAGGCGTTCTCCGCCGTGCTGCTGCCGGCCTGGGTGAAGGCACACCTGGACAGCCCGCAGGCGCTGGGCCTGATCACCGGCACCATCGGCGTCGGCACCGTCGCCGGGAGCGTGGCGGGCGCCTGGCTCGGCCCCCGGCTGAGGCGGTCGGTCACGTTCCGTACCGGCTTCCTGCTCGCGGGCGCCCCGCGGTTCCTCGCCCTGTGCGTCTGCTCGACGCTCGCTCCCGTCCTGACGGTGAGCCTGGTCGCGGGGATCGCCGGCGGGCTGGTCAATCCCCTCCTCGGGGTGCTCCAGTACGAGCGGATCCCCCCGCGTCTCCAGGCGCGGGTACTCGGGGCGGTGAAGGCCAGCGCCTGGGCGGGCATCCCGTTCGGCGGCCTGCTGGCGGGGCTCGCCGCCGGCTCCGTCGGTGTCACCGCCGCGCTCGCCGTCACCGGGCTGGCCTTCCTCCTCACGTCCCTGGTCCCCTTCGTACTGCCGTCCTGGCGGGCCATGGACACGAGCCCGGCTCCGGCCCCCGCCGAGGTCAGGTGTGCCGGAAGCGGTTGATGGCGTCGATGTGCTTGGCGCGCGTCTCCTCGTCGCGCACGCCCAGGCCCTCCTCGGGGGCGAGGCACAGGACGCCGACCTTGCCCTGGTGCAGGTTGCGGTGGACGTCGTAGGCGGCCTGCCCGGTGTCCTCAAGGGAGTAGACCTTGGAGAGGGTCGGGTGGATCCTGCCCTTGGCGATGAGGCGGTTGGCCTCCCAGGCCTCGCGGTAGTTCGCGAAGTGCGAGCCGATGATCCGCTTCAGTGACATCCACAGGTAGCGG
>NZ_JBFATL010000047.1:0-25254 GCF_040678315.1 Streptomyces sp. NPDC052721
AGCCCTACACCTCAGACGCCGAACGACAAGCAGCGTTCCCCGACTGGCTTCACTGGTACAACTACCACCGACCCCACACCGGCATCGGCGGCCAACCACCAGCCAGCCGCGTCACCAACCTCCCCGGACAGCACACCTAGGGCCAGCGGGTGCCCCGGTGGCTGACCCTGCTGTGCCTATGTCTACGCCTGGGGCAGGGAGTCGCCCTGGACCGCCTGGATGTCCAGCTCGACCTTCAGCGTCGTACCGATCGCCGCGATCCCGGCCTGGAGGACCTGGTTGTAGTTCATCGCGAAGTCCTCGCGGTGCAGTTCGGTGGTGGCCCGGAACGCGGCCCGGGTGCCGCCCCACGGGTCGGCGCCGGTGCCCAGGTAGGCCAGGTCCAGGTCGACGGGCCGTACGACCCCGTGCAGGGACAGCTCGCCGTGCACGGTCCAGCGGTCGGAGCCGGCCTGCGTCAGTGCCGTGGAGCGGTAGGTGATCTCGGGGTGGTTCCCGACGTCGAGGAAGTCCGCGGAGCGCAGGTGGGTGTCGCGCATGCCGTTGCCGGTGTCGATGGACGCGGCCCTGATCACCGCTTCCACCCGGGACTTGGTGATGTCGTCGGGCGCGATCTCGATCGTGCCGCCGAACTCCGTGAACCGTCCGTGCACGCTGGAGATGCCCAGGTGCTGGGCGACCGCGGCGACGGAGGAGTGCGCCGGGTCGATGGTCCAGGGGCCGGGCGGCGGCAGTTCGGTGCCGCCCTGCCGGGCCAGCGTGACCGTGCCGACCTCGGCGCGCCCGCTCGCGGTGACGATCGCGGTGGACGCGGCGGGCGCGTAGCCGACGGCGGTCACGATCACGGTGTACGCCCCCGGCGCCAGCTCGGTGGTGTCCCGCACGGCCCCCTCGGCGTCCGCCTCGGCCCGCAGCACCTGCGTGCCGGTCATGTCGGTCACCGTGACGACCGCGTGCGACACGGCCCACCCGTCCCGCGTACGGATCTTCGCGGTCAGTCCCATCCCGTTTCTCCCTGAAAAAAGCTCAAAAAATGGTCGTATGAGACCGGCCCGTGGCGGGCGCGCCCTCCGCTCAAGGCGCGCGCCGCCACGGGCCGGGTGAACTACTCGCCCGGGTGGGCGAGTTCGATGTCGTGGCCGTCGACTCCGGTGCCGGAGACGGTCAGGGCCGTCGCCACCGGCGGGTAACCCGTCGCGATGACGGTGTACTCGCCGCTGTCCAGGTCGGTGAAGGCGTACGCCCCGTCCGTGCCGGTGGTGGCGCTGCCGACCACGTTGCCGGCCTGGTCGACCAGGGTCACCCGGGCGTCGGCCAGCGGGCCGTGCGGGGCCCGGACGACACCCTGGAGCCGGGCGCCGGCGTCCAGGTCGACCTCGATCCGGGTGACGCCGGTGGCGCCGACCTCGACCGGCAGGGCGCGCGGCCGGAACCCGCTCGCGTTGACCGCGACGGTCACGGTGCCGGGCACCAGGTCGGTGAGGGCGAAGTCGCCCTGCTCGCCGGTGGCGGCGGTGGCCAGCAGGTCCCCGCGCACATCGGTGACGATCACCATCGCGTCCTTGACCGGCAGCGCGCTGCCCGCGGCCCGGACCACACCGGTCAGCCCGCTGGTGCCGCTGAGCAGGATGTCGTACGACAGCGGTTCCTCGCCCACCACGACGGTGGAGGCCTGCGGCTGGTAGCCGTCGGCGGAGGCGATCAGGACGTAGCTGCCGGTGCCCGGGGCGTCGAGCGCGTAGGAACCGTCGGCCTGGGCGACCGCGCGGCCCAGCTGGCGGCCGGACAGCGAGATCAGGGTGACCGCGGCCTGCGGGACCGGGGCGCTCTCGGCGCCGCGGACGAAGCCGTGCACCGGGGTGCCGCCGGAGCCGCCGGGCTCGGCGATCGTGGCGACGGCCGCCATCGGCCGGGTGGCGGTGGCCCTGCCGTCGGAGGCGGCCCCGGTGGTGGCGGCGACCGCGGCCGGGACCGGTGCGGCGGCCGGGGCCTGGGCCTCGGCGACGGCCGGCGCGGCGGCCGGGTCGGTCACGGGGGCCTCACTCTCGGCGGCCTGTGCGAGCGCGCCCTTGGTCTTCAGCGGGACCTCCTTGATGAACAGCGTGATCAGGAAGGCGACGGCGGCGAGGCAGCCGGCGATCAGGAAGACGTCGGCGATGCCGTGGCCGTAGGCGCTCTCCAGCAGCGTCCGGATGGGCTTCGGGAGCGCGTTCATGTCCGGGATGCTGTCGGTCGAACCGGAGCCGCCGGCCAGGGCCTTCTGGTACTTCGGGCTCAGGTCGGCGACGCCGTCCTGGACGTAGTGGGTGATCCGGCGGGACATCACCGCACCCAGCGCGGAGACGCCGACCGCACCGCCGAGGGAGCGGAAGAAGGTGACCGTGGAGCTGGCCGAGCCGAGGTCGGACGGGGCGACCTGGTTCTGCGTGGCGAGGACCAGGTTCTGCATCATCATGCCGATGCCGAGACCCAGCAGCGCCATGAAGACGGCCATCTTCCAGTAGGCGGTGTCGTACCGGATGCCGCCGAGCAGCAGCAGGCCGGCCGTGACCAGCACGCCACCGCTGACCAGCCACGCCTTCCAGCGGCCGGTGCGGGTGATGAACTGACCCGAGACGGTCGAGGAGACGAACAGACCGCCGATCATCGGGATGGTCAGGACGCCCGACATGGTCGGGGACTTGTCGCGGGCCAGCTGGAAGTACTGGCTGAAGAAGACGGTGCCGGAGAACATGGCGATGCCGACGAACAGCGAGGCGAGCGACGCCAGGGTGATCGTGCGGTTCCTGAACAGGCGCAGCGGGATGATCGGCTCGCTCGCCCTGGACTCGACGAGCACGAACAGCGCGCCGAGGACGATCGAACCGCCGACCATCGCGTAGGTCTGCCAGGACAGCCAGTCGTACTTGTCACCGGCGAAGGTGACCCAGACCAGCAGCAGGGAGACGGCGGCGGAGATGAGGGTCGCGCCGCCCCAGTCGACTTTGACCTCCCGCTTGACGACGGGCAGGTGCAGGGTCTTCTGCAGCACGATCAGCGCGATGACGGCGAAGGGGACGCCGACGTAGAAGCACCAGCGCCAGCCCAGCCAGTCGGTGTCGGTGATGACACCGCCGAGCAGCGGGCCGCCGACGGTGGCGACGGCGAAGGTGGCACCCAGGTAGCCGGAGTACCGGCCGCGCTCACGCGGGGAGATCATCGCCGCCATGACGATCTGCGCCAGGGCGGACAGACCGCCGACGCCGATGCCCTGGAACACCCGGAAGGTGATGAGCATGCCGGGGTTCTGCGACAGACCGGCCGCCATGGAGGCGACCACGTAGATGATCAGGGCTATCTGGACGAGAGCCTTCTTGCTGTACAGGTCGGCGAGCTTGCCCCACAGGGGAGTGGCCGCGGTCATCGACAGCAGGGCGGCGGTGACCACCCAGGTGTAGGCGGACTGGCCGCCGCCGAGGTCCCCGATGATGTGCGGCAGGGCGTTGGAGACGATCGTGGACGACAGGATCGCCACGAACATGCCGAGCAGCAGCCCGGACAGTGCCTCCATGATCTGCCGGTGGGTCATCGGGGCGTCGCCGTGGGAGCCTCCCCCGTGCTTGGCGTGAGCCCGCACACCGGCTGGTGTGGTCGTTGCCATGGGCTTCCTTTTCTTACGTGCTTGCGGGTGTACGGGTGGTCTCTTCGTCTACGGGAGCGGGGAGCCGCAGCGGGGCGGACCGGCAGTCGCCGAAGGACGCGCGCAGGCGCGTCATCAGCCGGATCAGCTCGCCGACGTCCTCGTCGGTCCAGTCCGCGAGCCGCTCGGCCAGCAGATGTGTGGTCCGCCGGGACAGGTCGTCCAGCTGGTCCGACCCCGCGGGCGTCAGGCGCAGGATGCGCGAGCGCTTGTCCGCGGGGTCCGGGTGCCGTTCGATCCAGCCGCGTGCGGCGACGTGCGCGACATGGCGGCTGGTGACCGACATGTCCACGGCGAGCAGCTCCGCGAGCTTGCTCATGCGCATGTCGCCGTGGCGGCCGAGCAGGGTCAGCACGGCGGCCGAGCCGGCCGGGCAGTCGGGCGGCAGGATCCGCCCCATGTCCCGTTTCACGGCTCCGACGGCACTGAGCTGACGCGCCAGCTCTTCAAACTGCGCCTGCTCGGCCATCACACCTCCCGTATTCGTTGCTTGGGGCAACCATAGGACTGCTTGGTTGCTGAAGGCAAACAAACAGGGGTCCGGCGGCGCAAAAACTTGGCAAAGGCAAGTATTGCGAACGTAAATATGCAGATGGGTGCGGGTGGCGTGCCCCTGTCTGTCCCGGTGGCCCCGCACTTGGGTCGGTCACCGGGATTCGCTAGGGTCTCGGGGCATGGCTAACACCCAGGGCCCCCAGGGCAATTACGACCCCGCAGGCAGCACCCAGATGTTCCGCGCGTTCGTCGACGAGGCTCCTCAGGGGCGCCAGCAGCAGGCGGCCACGTCCTCCGGCCCCCGGGTCGGTCTGATCATCGGCGTCATCGTGGCGCTCGCGGTGGTGGCCGGCGTCGCCTGGCTGGCGATCAAGTAGGGCTCACTCCCACCGGACGGACACGTCCCGCGTCTCGATGCGCATGCCGAGCGGTACGCGCCACTCGTCCACGCACACCGTCCAGGTGGGGCTCCTGCGCGCACCCGGCGCGACCGGCACCGGCAGCTCCACGGTCGACTCGACCGTCCCCCAGTCGATGCCGAGCGCGCCGATGATGTGCGTCCCGAACGTCACCGACCCCGAACGCACCGCCGTACCGCCCGAGTTGCGGAAGACGACGGTCACCTTCTGGCACCACCGCTTGTCGGTGTCCTCGGTCGCCGGTGCGCTCCAGGAGAGGTCGGCGGGTGTGGCGGGGGGCGTCGTACGGCTCGGAGCGGGATCCGGGCTCGGCGAGGCCGACGGCGGAGTCGTACGGCCGTCGGGGCCGCCGCGGGGGCGCGAGGTGCCGGGGGTGTCCTCGCCGGTGGGCGTCGGCGCCGGCACCGGTGCGGCGGAGTGCGGACCACCGGACGGGGCCGATCCCTCCGGGTGCGCTGCGGAGCCGGTCCCGCGCGGGGCGCCCTCGCGTCCACCGCGACCCTTCTCCCCGTCGAGCGGCACGAGGATCACCGACCCGGACGGCGCTACGGCCGTCGGGCCACCCCGCCCCGCGCCGACCGCGGTGTAGCCGCCGCCGGGACCACCGCCCGCGCACGCGGCGAGCACCCCGCCCAGGCAGACGAGGGCCGCCGACGCTGCCGTAACGGCGCCTCGGCGGCCACGCGTCCATGTCGTCGTACGAAGCGTCCCGGTACGAAGCATCCGGTCATGGTGGCTGACGCATCGTCAGATGGGAAGCGGACGGGAAGCGTCAGTCCGAGATCAGACCCTCCCGCAACTGCGCCAGCGTCCGGGTCAGCAGGCGGGAGACGTGCATCTGGGAGATGCCGACCTCCTCGCCGATCTGTGACTGGGTCATGTTGGCGAAGAAGCGGAGCATGATGATCCGGCGCTCCCGGGGCGGGAGCTTGGCCAGCAACGGCTTGAGGGACTCGCGGTACTCCACGCCCTCCAGGGCCGCGTCCTCGTAGCCGAGCCGGTCGGCGAGCGAGCCCTCGCCGCCGTCGTCCTCGGGGGCCGGGGAGTCGAGGGAGGAGGCGGTGTAGGCGTTGCCGACCGCGAGGCCGTCGACCACGTCCTCCTCGGAGACACCGAGCACGGCGGCGAGCTCGGTCACCGTGGGGGAGCGGTCCAGCTTCTGGGACAGCTCGTCGCTGGCCTTGGTGAGGGCCAGACGCAGTTCCTGGAGCCGGCGCGGGACCCGCACCGACCAGGAGGTGTCGCGGAAGAACCGCTTGATCTCGCCCACGACCGTCGGCATGGCGAACGTCGGGAACTCCACGCCCCGTTCGCAGTCGAACCGGTCGATCGCCTTGATCAGGCCGATGGTGCCGACCTGGACGATGTCCTCCATCGGCTCGTTGCGCGAGCGGAACCGCGCCGCCGCGTAGCGGACCAGCGGCAGGTTCAACTCGATCAGGGTGTCCCGGACGTACGCCCGCTCGGGGCTGTCCTCGCCCAGCGCGGCCAGGCGCAGGAACAGTGAGCGGGACAGGGTGCGGGTGTCGATGGTGGCCGTGACCTGCGCGGCCGGGACAGCTTCGGCGGCCGGGCCGGCGGCCGGGGACGGCACGGCTTCGAGGGCCGTGACGCCCTCGAATCCGTCGAGGACGTCGAGAGCGTCGAGCTCCTTGGGCGCTGCCTCGCTCTTCGCGGGCGTCAGCACCTTCGAGCTGCCCTGGTCTGCGGACATGCCACCCCCTTTGGGTCGCGGGACGGTCGCGGCGGCGCCGTCTCTTTCGAGCAACGCAGCCTTCACCTGAATACCGGAGCCGGAGCCCCGGCAAACGCGCTTCCCGCAGAATGTCACATGTCGGCAACGCGCTGTACCGACATGTCGACATGTGAGATCTGAATCGGCCCTGCAAACAAGGGGTCTGACGGCATTTCGGAACGGAACTGTCGGCAACAGCCCTGGTGAGCGATTCGCCCGCGCCGGTTACCGCTCGATCAGGTTTGCGATGCAGTGGCGTTCGGGGCGTGCTTCCGTGCGCCCGCTATGCATCAGTAGGCGCGGCGTCTGCTGCGGCTATGCGTCGATCCGATTTGCGGAACGCAGTCGCTGGAAGCTACGGGCGAGGAGGCGTGAGACGTGCATCTGGGAGACGCCGAGTTCCGCGCTGATCTGTGACTGGGTGAGATTGCTGTAGTAGCGCAGGAGAAGGATTCGCTGTTCTCTCTCGGGGAGTTGGACGAGGAGATGGCGGACCAGGTCGCGGTGTTCCACGCCGTCCAGGGCCGGGTCCTCGTAACCGATCCGGTCCAGCAGTCCGGGCAGTCCGTCGCCCTCCTGGGCGGCCTCCAGCGAGGTGGCGTGGTACGAGCGTCCCGCCTCGATGCAGCTGAGCACCTCGTCCTCGCTGATCCGCAGCCGGTCGGCGATCTCGGCGGTGGAGGGCGAGCGGCCGTAGAGCGTGGTCAGGTCCTCGGTGGCGCTGTTGACCTGCACCCACAGCTCGTGCAGCCGGCGCGGGACGTGGACCGTGCGGACGTTGTCCCGGAAGTACCGCTTGATCTCGCCGACCACGGTGGGCATCGCGAAGGTCGGGAACTGCACGCCCCGGTCGGGGTCGAAGCGGTCGATGGCGTTGATCAGTCCGATGGTGCCGACCTGGACGACGTCCTCCATGGGCTCGTTGCGGGAGCGGAAGCGGGCGGCGGCGTAGCGCACGAGCGGGAGGTTCGCCTCGATCAGCGCTCCGCGCACCCGGTTGTGCTCCGGCGTGCCAGGGGTGAGCTCCTTCAGCTCGGCGAACAGCACCTGGGTCAGGGCCCGGGTGTCCGCGCCGCGGCGCTTCTCGGGGGCCGGCGGGGTAGGAGCGGGCGCCTCTTCCTGGGGCGGCGCAGTACTGGCCGACACGGTCAACGCCACCTCTTCGTCGGTCAATCATCCGTCAAAAGCGGTCATAGCATCACAAGACATGTGCACCGTGTGCAAGCACCTGATAACCCCGTGTTGGGGTTCAAACGCCGACAAATTGGGTACGCATCGCACGAAAAACCCCTCGCCGGAACGGCGAGGGGTTCTGGCGAGCGCGGGGATCAGAATGCGTAGTCGGCGATCACCCAGGTGGCGAACTCGCGCCACAGCGCGACGCCCGCCTGGTGGGCCGGGTGCTCCAGATAGCGCTTGAGGGCGTCGGCGTCCTCGACGGCCGAGTTGATCGCGAAGTCGTAGGCGATCGGCCGGTCGCTGATGTTCCAGGCGCACTCCCAGAAGCGCAGCTCCTCGATCTGACCGCCGAGGGCCCGGAAGGCCTCCACGCCCGCCACGACCCGCGGATCGTCGCGCTCGACGCCCTCGTTGAGCCTGAAGAGGACCAGGTGGCGGATCATGGGGTGTACCTCAGCTCTTTCCTCCGCGGGCGACCCAGGTCATGAAGTCACCGATGGCCTTGGCGGCGTCCGATATGCCCTCGAAGCCTATCTGGACGTAGTCGGCCGCCTTGGCCGGATCCGTGATGATCACGTACAGCGCGAAGACCACGAGCACGTACACGGCGATCTTCTTGGCGTTCACCGCCACCGCGGCCTCCCCTGTACCAGTGCCCCTCGGGCCCCTGCTGCCTGCCGGCCGTGAGTGTAACGTTCAGGGCTTCGCGTACGGCCAACAGCGCGCCGTCGTACGCGCGTTGTGTCCGCACTACGCGAAAGACCCCGTCGGACGACGGGGCCTTTCTGTGAGCGGTAGCGGAGGGATTTGAACCCTCGGTGACTTGCGCCACACTCGCTTTCGAGGCGAGCTCCTTCGGCCGCTCGGACACGCTACCGAGGGAGACCCTACAGCACGGGGGGCCGTGGTTCGAAATCGATATGCGGCGGCGGCTCAGCGGGCACGGAAGAACTCGGTGAGGAGCCGGGCGCACTCCGCCGCGAGCACGCCCTCGATGACCTCCGGCCGGTGATTGAGCCGGCGGTCGCGCACCACGTCCCACAGGGAGCCGGCCGCGCCCGCCTTCTCGTCCCGGGCGCCGTAGACCACCCGGTCCACCCGGGACTGGACGAGCGCCCCCGCGCACATCGTGCACGGCTCCAGCGTGACGACGAGCGTGCAGCCGGTCAGCCGCCACTCCCCGAGCCGGGCCGCCGCCCGCCGGATCGCCAGGACCTCCGCGTGGGCCGTGGGATCACCGGTGGCCTCGCGCTCGTTGTGCCCGGCACCGAGCACCGTCGTACCGTCCGGGGACAGCACGACGGCGCCGACCGGGACGTCCCCGCCCCGGACGGCCAGCCCCGCCTCGTCCAGGGCGAGCATCATCGCTGCGCGCCAGGGGTCCCGCACCGGGTCCGGCGTGCCCTGCGCTCGCTGTGACGTGGTCAGCGGACGGTCTCCAGCACCTCCGAGGCACCCAGGGCCTCGGCGATCGTGTTCAGCGCGTCGTCGGCGTCCAGGGCGCGCAGTTCCTTCTCGCTGATGCCCAGGTCGTCCAGGATCTCGCTGTCACCCACCGGGCTGTGGGGCACCGCGTCGGTGGCGGCGGCACCCTCCTCCTCGTCGTCGTCCTCGGACTCGCCGTCCTCGGTGCCGTCGAGGTCCAGGGAGTCCAGGTCCGGGACGTCGTCCGCGCCGGGCTCCCGGCCGAGCAGCTCGTCGGTGAGCAGCAGCTCCCCGTACGCGCTGCGCTGGGCGGCGGCGGCGTCCGAGACGTAGATGCGAGGGTCGTCCTCGCCGTCCACGCGGACGACACCGAACCAGGCGTCCTCCTGCTCGATCAGGACGAGCACCGTGTCCTCGTCGGGAGAGGCTTCCCGGGCCAGGTCGGCCAGATCCGACAGGGTCTCCACATCGTCGAGCTCTGTGTCGCTCGCTTCCCACCCGTCTTCGGTGCGCGCGAGCAGTGCGGCGAAGTACACCGTGACTCTCCCACTGGTCATAGGCGTGCCGGTTGGGGGTCCCCCCGGCGGAGGTACTTGGGCGGAGAGAGCTGGGCTCCGAGCCCCACCCACTCGGAATCGTGGCAGAAAGAAAGCTTCCAGGGGACGTCTTCGGCTCCCTGTGTCTGGCTGTTTCGATCGTGGATCCGCGATCGGCTCACCAGCGCGCTCATTGCCGCCACCTGCGGATCGTACGCGGCTTTTCCCGGCGCTCACGCACGCCAGCCTCCCGACACCGGCGTGAGCGTGAATCCTCCGCCCGGGGAACGGGCCCCGGAACTACCAGCGGAACGTCCGCATGCGCATCGCGTGGCGCAGCCGGGCGGCCTTGGCGCGCCGGGGCTGGACCCGGGCGCGCAGCGCACGGGCCTCGGCGAGATCGCGCAGGAACTGCGCGCGGCGGCGCCGGCGTTCGCTCTCGCTCTCGGGTCTGTCGGAATCGGTCCGCGCCGAGCGCGCAGCGGGGCCGGTCGTGTCACCGGTGGGCCCGGAGGCGTCCGCGGGCAGGTCAGGCAGGTCAGACACGTCACACCACCCCAGTCCGTCCCTCCCACTTTCCCCCGGACGGCCGGTTTGACGCCAGCGCGAGGGCGATCCGGGGCGCAGGTACCGTTAGGGGCATGCGTCTCCATGTCGTCGACCACCCCCTGGTCGCCCACAAGCTCACCACGCTGCGCGACCAGCGCACCGACTCCGCGACCTTCCGGCGGCTCGCCGACGAACTGGTCACCCTGCTCGCCTACGAGGCCACGCGGGACGTGCGCACCGAGGCCGTCGACATCCAGACGCCGGTCGCGACGACCACGGGCGTCAAGCTCGCCCGCCCCCGCCCGCTGGTAGTGCCGATCCTGCGGGCCGGCCTCGGCATGCTGGACGGCATGGTCCGGCTGCTGCCGACCGCCGAGGTGGGCTTCCTGGGCATGATCCGCAACGAGGAGACGCTGCAGGCGTCCACGTACGCCTCGCGCATGCCGGAGGACCTCTCGGGCCGCCAGGTGTACGTCCTCGACCCGATGCTGGCCACCGGCGGCACGCTGGTCGCGGCGATCCAGGAACTGATCAAGCGCGGCGCCGACGACGTCACGGCGGTGGTCCTGCTGGCCGCTCCCGAGGGCGTCGAGGTCATGGAGCGGGAGCTGGCGGGCACGCCGGTCACCGTGGTCACGGCGGCTGTCGACGACCACCTCAACGAGCTCGGGTACATCGTGCCGGGGCTGGGCGACGCGGGCGACCGGCTTTACGGGGCGGCGGAGTAGGTCCTCGCCCACCGAGGCGCGGCCCGTTCGCGGGTGCGGGGGCGTGCGTGGTTCTCGCGCCGTGCCCCGCGCCCCGTCCTCAGCAGCTCTTCTTCGCAGGGGCCGTCGGGGCGGGCTCGCTCAGCTTGGTCAGAGCCTGATCGGCCGCTCCCCGCTTGGCCAGCCCCTGGAAGGCGTCGCCGATGACCAGGTCGACGTCGGCCCCCTTGCGGACATCGGCGCGCGGTAGCGCACCGGCGAGCTGGGTGCCGAGGACCCGCAGTGAGGTGTCCTGCGCGGCGGCGGAGCCGAGAAGTATGCCGGTGCCCTTGACCTTCTTGTCGTACTGCTTCGACGCGTTGCCCACGTTGCCGATCTTGAAGCCGCGCTTCTTCAGCTCGTCCGCGGTGGTCTTGGCGAGCCCGGTGCGCTTGGTCGCGTTGTAGACGTTCACGGTGATCTGGCCGGGCTTGGGCAGGGCGTGCACCTGGGCCGCCGGGGCCGCGGCGGTCTTGGTCCGGCAGCCCGTGGTGGAACCGCTCGCCGTGTACTTGTCGCCGCCGCCGGTGAAGACGTCGATGAGCTGGAGCGTGCCCCAGCCGATCAGGCCGAGTGCGGCGACGGACGCCACCACGACGGCCACGAGCCTGCCGCGCCGCCGGGGCGGACGCATCCGAGGGTATTTGTCCCCCGTGATGCGGTACTGGCCGCCCATGCCGGGGGGAGTCAGCATGCTCATGGGCGCAGCGTAGTGCGCCCGAGCGGCGATGCCTATCAGATGATCAGTCGATGCCGCTCAGCGGAACCCGAAAGGGTCAACGGCCTTGTCGCGCCGGGTCAGTCGAGTTCGAGCACGCGCGCGTGCAGCACCTGGCGCTGCTGGAGGGCGGCGCGGACCGCGCGGTGCAGGCCGTCTTCCAGGTACAGGTCGCCCTGCCACTTCACGACGTGCGCGAAGAGGTCGCCGTAGAACGTCGAGTCCTCCGCCAGCAGTGTCTCCAGATCGAGCTGCTGCTTGGTGGTCACGAGCTGATCGAGGCGGACCGGGCGCGGCGCGACGTCCGCCCACTGCCGGGTGCTCTCCCGGCCGTGGTCGGGGTACGGCCGGCCGTTTCCGATGCGCTTGAAGATCACACGGAAAGCCTACCGGTCAAGACGTTCCGGGCGCAGCCATGGCGGCGGAGTGCGAGGCTTGAAAAGATGGATCAAATCGGGCATACGGGTTACTACGGGGACAGGGGTCGGAGATGAGTGACAGCGAGACCGTGCCGCCCGCCGGCCCGCAGGGGGTGCCCGCACTGCCCGCAGAGGCCCGGAAGATCGCCTCCGGTTACGCCTTCACCGGCCCCGCGCTCGATCTCGGCGCCCTCCTGTGGGACGGGGCGTGCCGCGCCGACGCGCCGGTCCGCATCCCGCTGCCCGTGCTCAACCGGCACGGGCTGGTCGCGGGCGCCACCGGCACCGGCAAGACCAAGACCCTCCAGCTGATCGCCGAGCACCTGTCGGCGCAGGGCGTGCCCGTGTTCCTCGCGGACATCAAGGGCGACCTGTCCGGCATCGCGCGCCCGGGCCAGCCGAACGAGTCTCAGCGAGACCGGCGCGCCGACCCCGGTCGCCGCCACGCGGCTGCGCGCCCCGGAGTCCCTGATGGGTCCGGTCGACCCCGCCGGACTCGACCGGGCGGTCCGTGACTCAGCGCTCCACGACCGTTATGCACAGGCTGTGGACCGCGAGTCGGCGTACGAGAGGCTGAGCGCCGCCCGGCCGGCGCCTCGGACGCCGAAGCCGGCTGCCGCACGCGCCCCCCAGGAGGAGCCGTCGCTGGTCGAACAGGTCGTCAGCAGCGGGATGTTCAAGTCGCTGGCCCGTTCGGTCGGCACCCAGCTCGGCCGCGAGATCACCCGTTCCCTCTTCGGCACCGCCCGGCGGAGGCGGTAGCCCGCCCCCGCCGGTGCCGGGTCAGCGGTCCCGTTCCTCGGGCGACCGCTGGGGTTCCGGTGTCCGCTGGTCCGGCCGGGGGGCCGTACCGCGCCGGGCCTCCGCGCGCAGCAGGGCGCGCAGGACGGCGTAGGGATCCTTGGGCATGGCTGTGCTGCTCCTTGCGTCGAGCCGACTGACCTCGCGGGGAACGCGGTCTGTCAGCAGCGCAGGACCACCGTGCGCAGCAGGGGCGCGGTGTACGGCGCCCGGTGGGCGGCCGGGCCCGGACGGGCCGCCGGACGGGCGGGCGCGGGGGCGGGGAGGGGCGCGAGCCGCTCGGGCGCGTCGGCCCGGTGGACCGAGCGGGCCGGCGGCCGTAGCGGCGTGTCGAGGACGTCGTGCTCGGCCGTCTCGGCGGCCACGGCGAGGTCCGGGACCGCCTGGGCCGGCCCATGCGCGCCGGGCACCCACAGGGCGAGGAGCAGCACGACGACGCGTAGCCAGGTACGGCCCCGGGGCGTGCTCCTGATCCTGCTCACGCCGCCTTTTTTCCCGCGGCACGCGGGAAGCGCAGCACGCGGGGGGCGAGATCCACCCGCGCGGAGTACGTCCGAGACACGGGGTTGACGGCGGTCGTGGGGCGGTGGAGGCGGGGGTTCGGGGGGAGGTTGTGGGGGCACAGCGGGGTGCTGGTGGTGGCAGCGGGGGTCTGGCGGTGGTGGCCTGGGGGGCTGGCGGTGGTGGTCGGTAGGGAGCATGGCCAGAGGCCGGAGAACCGGGCTGCGTGATCACGCAGAAGACGGCCTGACCGCTGTTGCGGTGGTGGCGGGGGTCCTGGGAGGTGGTGGCCGGTAGGGCGGTGGCGGCGGGGCCCGACGGGGTTCCGGTGGCGGTCACAGCCAGGGGCCCGGCGGCGGTCGCGGCGTGGGGCTTGGTGGTGGTCTCGGCGGTCGCATCGGGGGCTCGGCGGCGGTCGCGGGGGCGATTGCAGCGGGGATCCCGGTGGTCGCAGTGGGATTCCGGCGGTCGCGGTCAGGGGGTCCTGCAGTTGTGGGGGACGGTTGCGGCGGGGGAACGGAGTTGGTCGTGACGGTGGTCGGTGGTCTGGTCACAGTGTCTGCGGTACATGGCGGGTCCGGCCGCGGATGCCGAACGCGGTCACGATCTCCACGATCCCCACCGCGACCAGCCAGATCCCGCCGACGAGGGTCAGCACGGCGACCGACTCGAACGGCGAGTCGATGAGCACGATCCCGGCGACGAAGGTCAGGATCCCGAGGAAGATCTGCCAACCCCGGGCGGGCATCCGGGAGTCGTGCACGGCGGCGAGGGTCTGTGTGATGCCGCGGAACAGCCAGCCGATGCCGATCCACAGGGCGAGAAGCAGGATCGACTGCATGGGCCCGCGGAAGCAGAACAGGCCGAGCAGGATGGACAGCGCGCCGCTGATGAAGGCGAGGACCCGCAGCGAGGTCGCCCGGTGCGTGCCGAACGCGGACACCAGTTGGAAGACCCCGCTGTACAGCAGGTAGAGGCCGAACAGCACACCGGCGGCCAGCAGGGAGGCGCCCGGCCAGACCAGTACCAGGACGCCGAGCACCAGGGAACCGATCCCGGTGAGCAGGACGACCTGCCAGGCGGCGCGGGACAGGGCGTGCAGCGGGCCCTCGAACGGCGGCTCCGGTTCATGGTGAGTGCGGGGTGGCTCCGCCGCGGGGTGGCCGCCCGGTGACGCCCCCGCGTGCACATGCCGGTCGTCGTACGCACGGTCCCGCTCCGGACCGCTGCTCGGTACCTCGCTCATGCCCCATGCTGAGATCGGCCGGGCGGCGGGAGCCACCGGGGTGGGCCGAGCGGGTGGTGGGGGTGGGGGTGGTGGCGGTGCGGCGTTGGTGAGCTGGGGCTACCGTCCCGGCAGGGGGCAGGGGGCAGGGGGCAGGGGGCAGGGGGCAGGGGGCAGGGGGCAGCAGGGGGCAGGGGGCAGGGGGCAGGGGGCGGCTCTTCAGGGCGCCGCGCGACCCGAGCGCCCTTCAAGGCACGGCAGGCCCCCGGCCGCCTTTCGGAGCACGGTGGCATCCGGCCGCTCTGGGACGCGCGGTGCACCGGGCTGTTCTTCGGGCGCGGCGGGCCCCGGCCGCCCTTCGGAACGCGGCGGGGCCCGGCCGTTCTCGGGCGTGCGGCGGGGCTCGGCCGTTCTCGGGCGTGCGGCGGGGCTCGGGCGCTTTTCGGGCGTGCGGCGGGGCTCGGGCGTTTTTGGGCTCGTCGCGGAACTTGGCCGTCCAGGGCCGGGTCCCCTTCCTTGGCCGTCCAGGCCGGGCCCCCTGCGGGGCGTGGTGGCAGCCCGCCCGTGGCCTTACTTCTTCGCCGCCTTGGCCGCCTTCGCCGCCGCCTTCATCTCCTGTTTGTGGGCGCGGACCTTGGCCAGGGACTCGGGGCCGGTGATGTCGGCGACGGACCGGTAGGACTTCGGTTCGCCGTAGGCTCCCGCTGCCTCCCGCCAGCCGTCGGGTGTGACCCCGAGCCGCTTGCCGAGCAGGGCCAGGAAGATCTGTGCCTTCTGTTTGCCGAACCCCGGCAGGTCCTCCAGCCGCCGCAGCAGCTCGGCTCCGCTGTCCACGCCGCGCCAGACCGCCTCAGCGTCCCCGTCGTAGTGCTCGACGAGGTACTGGCACAGCTGCTGGATCCGCTTCGCCATGGAGCCCGGGTAGCGGTGCACCGCGGGCTTCTCGGAGAGCAGTGCGGCGAAGGCCTCGGGATCCATCGCCGCGATCTCGTGCGCGTCCAGGTCGTCCGTGCCGAGCCGGTCGGCGATGGTGCGGGGTCCCTTGAACGCCCACTCCATGGGGATCTGCTGGTCCAGCAGCATCCCGGTCAGCGCGGCGAGCGCGGAGCGCCCGAGCAGCGCGTCGGCCGCGGGGTCCTGGGCGAGGTGCAGGGTGACGTCCATGCGTCGATGATCCCGCGCGCGGGGTGGCTCCGCCCACTGGGTGGCCATTCGTCCCCCGGTGGTCCCCGGCTCGTCCGTCGCCGCTCACTGCGCGCGCCAGTACCCCAGGGCGTGCACCGGGTGCTTCGGCACGCCGAGGTCCTTGCGGACGTAGGCCGCGAGCGTGCGGGTGGTCGCGGTGTCGCAGGCGATCCAGACGTAAGGGTGCGGGCTGCCGGCGAGGACGGCGGGTGGCTCGGCGCGGACCCGTTGCACCAGGTCGGCGCCCGCGTCCCGGCGCGGCACCGCCCGCATCTCGTGCCGGCCGGGCTCGGTCCGGCAGGGCAGCCCCGCCGGGTCCCCCTCGGACCAGACGGTGGCCGGCGCCGGACCCAGCGCACCGAGCAGGGAGTTGATCGTGGGCAGCGAGGCCGGACCGCCGATCGCGACGACGAAGGTGCCGACCGTGTCCGGGAGTCGGGTGGCAGGGCGGTCGTCCTCCCGTCCAGCCTTCCCGGAGCTGACGGCGGGGGACCGGCGAGCGGTCGTCGACACCACCCTCACCAGCGTCTTACAACACGCTCTCGCCCGGCCTGGTCGCCCGGCCCGGCCTGGCGGAGGCCTGGCCGGACGGCGTACGGCGCCGGCTCGCCGCCGCCCCCACCGGCCGCCTGGGCCGCCCCGAGGACGTGGCCGACGTCTGCGTCTTCCTCGCCTCCCCGCTCGCGGCCTGGATCACCGGCCACGACCTGGCGGTGGAGGGCGGGGTGACGACCCGTCCGGCCTGGTGAGCAGGCGGCCGGTTCCCCTCGTACCTATAGGGAGGCACGGGTGCACGGTGGGAACGGAGGCTGACGGTGCTGCGCGACGCGGACAACGACGGAGCCCACGGCGGAGACCGTGAGCGAGCCCGGGACGGCGGCCGGCGACCGCGAGGACGACGCGGCCCGTCGCGGCGCCCGGCAGGCACGTTCCTGCTGGTACTCCTCCTCCCCGCCCTCCTCCCCGCCCTCCTCCTCGTCACGGCGACGCCCGCATCGGCCCACGCCGTCCTGCGCGCGACGGACCCCGCCGACGGAACCGTCCTGCGCACCGCCCCCCGCCACGTCACCCTCGCCTTCACCGAGTCGGTCGGCCTGCTGACCGACTCCTTCCGGATCTACGACCCCGGGAACCGCCGCGTCCGCACCGGCCCCGCCGGTCACGCCGCCGGCCGCTCCGACACCGCGCGCGTCACCCTCCCCGCCCGGCTCGCCACCGGGACGTACACGGTCGCCTGGCGGGTGGTGTCGGCCGACAGCCATCCGGTGTCCGGCGCCCTCACCTTCTCCGTCGGGAAACGCACGGTGGCACCGGCGGCCCTGCCCCAGGAGCGCGCGGAGGACGGGGCCACCACGGCCCTGCACACCATCGCGCGCTACCTCGCCTACCTGTCCCTGGCACTGCTCCTGGGCACGGCCGCGTTCGTGGCGTACTGCCGCCCGCCGACGACGGCCCACCTGCGCACCCCCGCCCTGGCCGCCGCGACCACGCTCCTGGCCTCCACCCTCGCCGTGTACCTCCTGCGAGCCCCCTACGAGGAGGCCGCCTCCCCGACGACCGCCTTCTCCCTCTCCGCCCTCACCCACACGGCGACGACCCGCCCCGGCCGGCTCCTGCTGCTCCGTCTGGCGCTGCTGCTCCTGGCCGCGGCCGCCGTGACCCTTCTCGCTACCCGCCGCGTCAGGCTCCCGCGCCGCGCCGCGCTCGCGGCGGCCACGGCCCTCGCCGTCGCCCTGACCCTGACCTGGTCGGCGTCCGACCACGCCTCGGCGGGCGTCCAGGTGCCGGCGGCGATCGTCTCGTCCACGCTGCACCTGCTGGCCATGGCGGCCTGGCTGGGCGGCCTGGCCGCGCTCCTGTGGACCCTGCGGCGCGCCCCGGAACCGGCTGCCGCCCTGCCGGCCTCGGTCCCGGCCCGCTTCTCCCGCCTGGCGTTCACGGCGGTGGTGGTCCTGGTCGTGACCGGCGTCTACCAGTCCTGGCGGGGCCTGGGCTCCTGGCAGGCGCTCACGGACACGACGTACGGCCGCACGCTCCTGGCGAAGCTGGCGGCGGTCACCGCGCTGCTCCTCGCGGCGGCCTGCTCCCGCACCTGGACGGCCCGCCTGACCCGTCCCGCGGGAGCCGCCGTCCGCGCCCGCGTCCCCGAACCGGCCATGGGCCCTCCGCTCCCCGAACTCCCCCCGGAACCACCCCCCGCCCCACCCCTCCGCCTCCTGCGCCGCTCGGTCCTCGTGGAGGCGGTGGCCGCCGCGCTGGTCCTGGCCCTGACCACCCTCCTGACCAGCACGGTCCCCGGCCGCGCGGCGACGGAGTCCGCCGCCCCGTCCACGCCCTCGGCGGCGACGGGCGTCCAGACGGCCTCGGTCACCACGATCCCCTTCGACACCGGCGCCCCCGGCGGCCACGGCAAGGTCCAGCTCACCCTGGACCCCGGCCGCGTCGGCACCAACTCCCTCCAGGCGGTGATCTACGGCCCCGACGGCGGCCTCGCCACGGTTCCCGGGCTCCGCGTCACCCTCACGCTCCCGGCACAGCGCCTGGGCCCCCTGGACACCAGGCTCACCGACCGCGGCGGCTACTGGTCCACCCCCGCGTTCACCGTGCCCCTCCCCGGCACCTGGACGATGAAGGCGACGGTCCGCGTATCGGACCTGGACCAGGTGACGGTGTCGGCGCCGGTGCGGGTGACGCGGTAGGGCGAGGGGCCGGCGGGGTCAGACAGCGTGCAGGAAGAGCTGCGGGGACCAGGCGGTGCAGCTGCCGGGCCCCGCCTCGTCGATGGCGCCGGCACACGCCCTGACCTTGAAGTTCCAGTCGCCGCGCGCGGGCGCGTCCACCGTGGCGACCCGGTACTCGCCGATGCGCAGCTGCCAGCTGTACCAGCCGAGCCGTGACGGATACGTGTACCGCACCTCGTAGTAGGCGTAGCGGGGGCTGGAATAGCCGCCGTAGTACACCCTCAGCGTGTTGGCGCACCCGTCGAAGCGGGCACCGGCGTACGGGGTGTCCGCGTACTTGAACCGGTTGGGCGAACCGCCCAGGCTCGTCCCGCCCCCTGGCGGATACGCGTCCCGGGACGTGCAGGGGCTCGCCGGAGCGGAGGCCGGCACCCGTGCCTGCGCCGCGGTCGCCGTGCCGCCCCCGGAGACGACGGCGACCAGCAGGGCCGCAGCAGCGGCCACAGCACTGAACGTACGCCCCAACGCCCTCACCTCCAGCGAAAGAAGCTCCGTCACCACAGTGCACTTTCGCCCCACAGGTCGCATCCGGACACGGACCCGGACCCGGATACGCCAGAGGGCCGGACCATCTGATGTGGTCCGGCCCTCTGGGCTGGCGGAGGATACGAGATTCGAACTCGTGAGGGGTTGCCCCCAACACGCTTTCCAAGCGTGCGCCCTAGGCCTCTAGGCGAATCCTCCGCCGGAAACATTACATGACCGAGGGGAGTGCTCGCGAACTCGTTCCCGCAGGCCGTCCCCGGGTGGGGTCGCGGGTCCCGGTCGGGTACAGACCGCTGCCCGTCATCGGGTACTGTGGGGCACAGCCCCTCACGCGGCGCTATCTGACTGAACTCCCCCAGGGCCGGAAGGCAGCAAGGGTAGGTCGGCTCTGGCGGGTGCGTGGGGGGCGCTTGCGTTCCGGCCTGGGGGTGCGGACTCGGGGCGGGGCCGGTTGTCAGTGGGCGCCATTAACCTCGTATGCGTGTCGTCTCTCGCGCTGTACCGCCGCTATCGCCCGGAGACCTTTGCCGAGGTCATCGGGCAGGAGCATGTCACCGACCCGCTGCAGCAGGCGCTGCGGAACAACCGGGTCAATCACGCGTACCTGTTCAGCGGTCCGCGTGGATGTGGCAAGACGACCAGCGCGCGCATCCTGGCCCGCTGTCTGAACTGTGAGCAAGGTCCCACCCCGACGCCCTGCGGCGCGTGCCAGTCGTGCCGCGACCTCGCGCGCAACGGACCCGGATCGATCGACGTCATCGAGATCGACGCGGCCTCTCACGGTGGTGTGGACGACGCCCGTGAGCTGCGCGAAAAGGCCTTCTTCGGTCCCGCGAGCAGCCGGTACAAGATCTACATCATCGACGAGGCCCACATGGTCACGTCGGCCGGCTTCAACGCGCTGCTGAAGGTCGTCGAGGAGCCGCCCGAGCACCTGAAGTTCATCTTCGCGACCACCGAGCCCGAGAAGGTCATCGGCACCATCCGGTCGCGGACCCATCACTACCCGTTCCGCCTGGTGCCGCCCGGCACCCTGCGGGACTACCTCGCCGAGGTGTGCCAGAAGGAGGACATCCCGGTCGAGGACGGCGTCCTGCCGCTCGTCGTGCGCGCGGGCGCCGGCTCCGTGCGTGACTCCATGTCCGTCATGGACCAGCTCCTCGCCGGCGCCGGAGCGGACGGTGTGACGTATGCCATGGCCACCTCCCTCCTCGGCTACACCGACGGCTCCCTGCTCGACTCCGTCGTGGAGGCCTTCGCCACCGGTGACGGCGCCGCCGCCTTCGAGGTGGTCGACCGGGTCATCGAAGGGGGCAACGACCCGCGCCGCTTCGTCGCCGACCTGCTGGAGCGGCTGCGGGACCTGGTGATCCTCGCCGCCGTGCCCGACGCCGTGGAGAAGGGGCTCCTCGACGCCCCGGCCGACGTCCTGGAGCGGATGCAGGCCCAGGCCGAGACCTTCGGCGCCGCCGAGCTGAGCCGCGCCGCCGACCTGGTCAACGAGGGCCTGACCGAGATGCGGGGCGCCACCTCGCCCCGACTCCAGCTGGAACTGATCTGCGCCCGCGTCCTGCTCCCCGCCGCCTACGGCGATCAGCGGTCCGTGATGGCCCGGCTCGACCGCCTGGAGCGCGGCATCAGCTTCTCCGGCGGCGCCGGTGCGCCGGCCATGGGGTACGTCCCCGGACCCGAGGCCCACGGCGGCGCCCTCGCGTCGGGCCCCGGTGCCGGTATCGGTCCGGGTGCCGGTGGCTCGCCCGTGCCGCCCGGCGGGGGGCCTGCGGCGGCTCGGGCGGCGGTCCGGGCCGCGGGGGCTCCGGGTGCTCCGGCTGCGACGGGTGCGCCCGCTGGGGCTGGGGCTGGGGCTCCGGCCGGTCCGGGCGGCCCCTCCGGTCCGGCTGGTCCGGGTGAGCCGGCTCCGGTCGCTCCGGTGCCTACGGCGCCCGCGCCTGCTCCCGCCCCCGCGCCCGCTCCCGTCGCCCAGGCTCCGGCTGCCCCTGCCACCCCCGCTCCGGGCGCCTGGCCCACCGCCGCCCCTGCCGGAGGTGGCCGCCGCCCCGGTGGCTGGCCCACGGCCACCGCTCCGGGCGGACAGCAGGGGCAGAGCCAGAGCGCCGGGCAGGGACAGGGTCCCGGCCGCGCGACGCCCGCCCCCGCCCAGCCCCAGCCGTCGTACCAGCCGGTCCAGTCCCCGTCCCCGGCCGCCCCGTCCCCGGCGCCCCAGGCTTCCGTCCCGGCCGCCCCCGCCGGCGGTCTCGACCCGCGCGCGCTCTGGCCGAACATCCTGGAGGCCGTCAAGAACCGCCGCCGCTTCACCTGGATCCTGCTCAGCCAGAACGCCCAGGTGACCGGCTTCGACGGCACGACCCTCCAGCTCGGCTTCGTGAACGCCGGCGCCCGTGACAACTTCGCCGGCAGCGGCAGCGAGGACGTGCTGCGGCAGGCGCTGGCCGAGCAGTTCAACGTGCAGTGGAAGATCGAAGCGGTCGTCGACCCGTCGGGCGGCGGCTCCGCCCCACCGGTCGCAGGCGGCTATGGCGGAGGCGGCGGCTACGGCGGCTCTCCCGCCGGTGGTGCCCCCGGCGGCGGTGGCTACGGCGCCCCGGCCGCACCCCGTCCCGGAGCCTCCCAGCCGTCTCCGCAGCCGCCCGCCGCCCCGCAGAGCAGCGTCCCGGCCGCCCCCGCCCCGGCACCCCGGCCGGCCGCCGCGCCCGAGCCGCCGCCCGTCTCCCCCGAGGACGACATCCCGGAGGACGACGACCCGGATCTCGACGAGTCGGCGCTCTCCGGCCATGAGCTGATCGTGCGGGAGCTGGGGGCGACGGTGGTGGAGGAGTTCTCCAACGAGTGAGGGGCCCCGCGCACGGGGAACGGCCGTCTTTGGAGGAAAGTCCAACAAACCCGGCGCCCAGGCTTCGGCAACCTTGCCATTAGGCTGACCCCGTGAAGGTCCTCGTCATCGGCAGCGGCGCCCGCGAACACGCCCTGTGCCGCTCCCTGTCCCTCGACCCCGACGTCACCGCGCTGCACTGCGCCCCCGGCAACGCCGGCATCGCCGAGGTCGCCGAGCTGCACCAGGTCGACGCGCTCGACGGCGCCGCGGTGGCCGCGCTGGCCACCGGCCTCGGTGCCGAACTGGTCGTCGTCGGCCCGGAGGCCCCGCTGGTCGCCGGCGTCGCCGACGCCGTCCGCGCGGCGGGCATCCCGGTCTTCGGCCCCTCCGGGGAGGCCGCGCGGATCGAGGGGTCCAAGGCCTTCGCCAAGGACGTCATGGCGGCGGCCGGCGTGCCGACCGCCCGCTCCTACGTCTGCACCACCGCCGAGGAGGTCGCCGAGGCCCTCGACGCCTTCGGTGCCCCCTACGTCGTCAAGGACGACGGTCTCGCCGCCGGCAAGGGCGTCGTCGTCACGCCCGACGTCGAGGCCGCGAGGGCGCACGCCGCCGGATGCGAGCGGGTGGTGATCGAGGAGTTCCTCGACGGTCCCGAGGTGTCCCTGTTCGCCATCACCGACGGTGAGACGGTCGTCCCGCTCCAGCCCGCCCAGGACTTCAAGCGCGCCCTGGACGGCGACGAGGGCCCGAACACGGGCGGCATGGGCGCGTACTCGCCGCTGCCGTGGGCCGACCCGAAGCTGGTCGACGAGGTGCTGGAGACGGTGCTGCAGCCGACCGTGGACGAGATGCGCCGCCGGGGCACGCCGTTCTCCGGGCTGCTCTACGCCGGTCTCGCGATCACCTCGCGCGGGGTCCGGGTCATCGAGTTCAACGCCCGCTTCGGCGACCCGGAGACCCAGGTCGTGCTGGCCCGGCTGCAGACCCCGCTGGCCGGTGTCCTGATGGCCGCCGCCACCGGAAACCTCGCCGACCTGCCGCCGCTGCGCTGGAGCGAGGACGCGGCCGTCACCGTCGTCGTCGCCTCGCACAACTACCCGGGCACCCCGCGCACCGGCGACCCGATCACCGGCCTGGACGAGGTGGCGGCCGAGGACGCCCCGCACGCGTACGTGCTGCACGCCGGCACCAAGCGGGACGGCGACGCCGTCGTCAGCGCGGGCGGACGCGTGCTGTCCGTCACGGCCACCGGCAAGGACCTGGCCGAGGCGCGCGAGCGGGCGTACCGGGCGGTGGGCCGGATCCGGCTCGACGGCTCGCAGCACCGCACCGACATCGCGGCGAAGGCGGCACAGGCGGCGCAGACGCAGGCGTGAACACGGCCGGTACGGCTCCCTCGAACTGCCCCTCGTACCGCCCGACGCACCCCCATCAGGCCCCGGAGGCAATCCGGGGCCTGATCTTTGCTGTCTGTCACCCAGCTCTGACCAAAGCCATTCCATCGAGTGAGCAATCGCCCATATGGCTGACGGGGGCCAGGGCCCCAACTAGGGTGCCGCGCAAGCGTTCCGGCACTTGGCCCACCGGCATTGCGATGTCAGTGGCGGGTGCCACAGTGGGGGAGTGAGCAAGACCAGGGCAGCACGCGATCGCCAGGGAGGGGGCGAGATCGGCACGTGACCGGAATCGGTGCGGAGGCGGGCGCGCAGGCCGCGCGCTCCCGGGCCCTCGCCGTGCTGCGGGTCCGGGGCCGGGCGCTGGGCGTGGCCCTGCTGCCCGCGGGCGCCGAGGTGATCCTGCTGACCGGCGCCTCCACCGGCCATCTCGTCGGCCCGGGCTGGGACGCCGCCCGGTGGGTCGTCGGCGTGCTCGCGGTGCTGGTGCTGCCGGCCGCGGCCGGTATCGCGGTGGTCGTGGCCCGGGCGCGCCCCGCCATGAGTCCCACGGTGCCGATCCCGGAGGAGTCCGCCCCCGACCTGTACCGGATGGTGCGCGACCTCGCCGACCGGCTGGACGTGCCGGCGCCCTCGGCCATAGCGCTCACCCCGGACTGCGACAGCTGGCTGGAGGACCGGGCCCATTCGGCCCACGGGCCACCCCCGCGTCAGGCGCCGGACGAGATAGCGGGCCGCGGCCGCCGCCGGACCCCCCTCGCGCCGGTCCTCGTCATCGGCTCCCCGTTCCTGTGGTGGATGCGCGTCGGCGAACTGCGCGCGGTCCTCGCCCCGGTCATCGCGGGTACGGGCCCCTCGGCGCACCCGGACATAGCCGCCGCCCGCCGCTTCGTGCGCGGGCTGGACGCGGCCGTGGCCGTCGCCTCGACCACGGGCCGCTGCCCGCTGACCCGCGGGGGATGCGCCGCCCTCGGTTGGGTGGCCCGTCTGCTGCTGCGCGGCTGCCGGGAGCACGCGACCCAGATGGAGCGCGGGGTCGCGGCGGCGGCGGCCGAGCGGGCACAGGCGGTGGACTACGGCCTGCGGATCGTCGCCCAGGAGCAGGTCGGACTCGCGTACGCCGGCTGGGACCGGCTGCTGACGAGAGTGGCGCTGCCGGCCTGGCGCATGGGGCGGTGGCCGTCCCGGCTCGACGCGGGGGTGGTGGCGGCGCTCACCGAGCTCTCCCGCCGGGACCGGCTCGCCGAGGGCTTCGCCTCCCGGCTCGGCGAGCGACCCGCGTGCGACCTCCTGGAGGAGCCCGGCGCGATCGACGAAGCCGCCTCCCTCCTCGCCGCCCGGCTCTTCCACGGGGGCCCCGCCGGGTCGGGCCCCGACTGGGCGCCGGTGGACTGGCAGGCGTACCCGGAGGAGGTCGTGGACCGCACCTGGCGCGCCGACGCGGCCCGCCTGCACCGCGTCCTGGACACCCTCGGCGTCCGCCCCTCCCTGGACCCCCGCACCCCCGACCCCGGCGGCCCCACCCTGGCCCGAGTCCTGGACCACCTCACGGCCACCGCCGACGGCGTGGTCTGGGGGGCGGTGGACGCGGGCGCTGCTGCGGGGGCGAGGGGTGCCGGGGTCGCCGGCGCGTCCGGTCCTGGGGCGGACGGAGCCGGGGCTGGCGTGATCGACGGTGCCGGCGCCACTGGGACTGCTGGTTCTGGACCACACGATGTTGCCTCCGGGGGCGAAGGTGCCGGGGCCATTGGGACTGCTGGTCCAGGAGCGGGCGGTGTTGCTCCCGGAACTGAAGGTGCCGGGGCCACTGGGGCTACTGGTTCTGGAGCGCACGATGTGACTTCCGGGGCCAAAGGTGCCGGGGCTACTTTGCCTTGTGGTTCCGGAGCTGAGGGTGCTGTTGCGGGGGTGATGGGTCCCCCGGCCGCTGGGGCCGCTGCTTCTGGAGCCGGCGGAGCTTCTCCCGGTACGACGGCCACCCCGGCCCCCCGTCCTTCCGCCTCCGGAGCTGGTGGGGCTGCTGCTTCGGGAGCCGGCGGCGCTGCTCCCGGTACGGCGGGTACTCCCGCCGCTGGGGCTGCTGCTTCCGGAGCCGACGATGCCGCCCCCGGTACGGCGGGCACCTCCGCCGCTGGGGCCGCTGCTTCCGGAGCCGGCGGCACAGCCCCCGGTGTGACGGGCACCCCGG
>NZ_JBFATL010000047.1:25353-70393 GCF_040678315.1 Streptomyces sp. NPDC052721
GCCTCCGGTCCTTCTGCCTCCGGGATTGATGGTGCTGTTGCAGGGGGCACGGGCACCTCCGCCGCTGGGGCTGCCGCTTCTGGAGCCGGCGGCACAGCCCCCGGTGTGACGGGCACCCCGGCCTCCGGCCCTTCTGCTTCCGGAGCCGGCGGCACAGCCCCCGGTGTGACGGGCACCCCGGCCTCCGGTCCTTCTGCCTCCGGGATTGATGGTGCTGTTGCAGGGGGCACGGGCACCTCCGCCGCTGGGGCTGCCGCTTCTGGAGCCGGCGGCACCGCCCCCGGTGTGACCGGCACCCCGGACTCCGGTCCTTCTGCCTCCGTAGCCGGTGGTGCCGGTGCGGAGGGGGCGGGCGCTTCGGTCGCCGGACCCTCCGGCTTCCGGGCCGGCGACACCGTTCCGGGAAACACGGGGGCCCGGTCGGCAGGCGGGGTTCTGCAAGCCGACGGGTCAGCCCTCGCCGATGCCTCCGCCGCTGACAGTGCCCTCGCCGCCCGGGAGCCAGGCCCTCAGCTTCCCTTCGGCGAAGAAGAAGACCCCACCACGGAGCGCAGTGCCGCTCTCGCCGCCCGGCTGAGTGCCGAGCTGGCTCGGGAGGAGGCCGCCGGGGTGGACGCAAGCGGCGCGGGACGGCGGAGTCCCGAGAGTGCCCAGTGGGACGATTTCGCCTGCGGGGTGCCACTCTTCCCGCTGCAACCCCAGCGCACCGCCCGTGAGCTGCTCGCCGACCACGTCACGGCGATGGTGTGCTGCGCGGCCGTAGACACCGCCGGAGCCGTCCCCGCCCTGGACTGGCTGGACGGGCCCTCCCTGCTGCTGGGCGGTGAACGGGCGGCCGACCTGGCGCCCAAGGTCCTCACTCTGATCGAGGAGGGAGACCCGGGCCCGCTGCGCGACTGGCTGGCCGCGTCCGGCATACGCCCCGAGAAGCCCGTACGTCTCGTCTGACCCGACCGGGGACGACCCGCCGGCCCCCCGCCGGAGGCGCCCGCCGCCCGCCACGGGCCCGAATCCCGCCGAGGCCGGCGGTAGTCCCTCCCCGGCTCTCAGCCGACCCGGACCCCACCCGACCCCCGTGCCGGAAGCCCGCACGGGACCCCGTACCGGAAAAGCGACTTCCAGTTCAGGTCAATTCGCAACGACTAGTGACCGTCCCCGTGCGTTATGTGATGTGCTGGGACCGACCACGCCCTTGGCAAAGGCACGCGACATAAGACAGCACGGCCGAGCACACCGAGCACAGCGAGAGCAGTGAGCACCACCGAGACAGGCACGGGGGCCTGAGGGAGGGGAGCGACCATGGCCTCGGACCACATCCGCCGCTGGGAGTCCGGAGCACTCGCGCACGCCGTCACGGACCCCTTCGGGCAGGGCCCGGTGCCCTGGCTGCGTGGCAGTGAGACGTATTTCGACGACACCGGCCACGTCGTGCCGTGGTACGTCGACCCCAGCCCGCAGCAGCTCACCGGCGGCGACCGCGTACGCGTCCCGGCGCCGCGCGCGGCCGGGTCCGGCCCCCGCTCGGCCGACGACGTGCACCGCCAGATCAAGGGCTTCACCTCCACCGGCGCGGTCGCGCCCGGCGAGGCGATCGACTTCCACATCACGGTCGACCCGCCGCAGCAGTTCAGCGTGGACATCTACCGCATCGGCCACTACGGCGGCGACGGCGCGTCCAAGATCACCACCAGCCCCCGCCTCTCCGGCATCGTCCAGCCCCCGCCGCTGACCGCCGACCGCACGGTCTCCTGTCACCACTGGTGGCTGTCCTGGCGCCTCCAGGTGCCCTCCTACTGGAGCATCGGCGCCTATGTGGCCGTCCTGACCACCGCCGACGGCTACCGCTCCCACGTGCCGTTCACGGTCCGCGACGACCACCCCGCGGACCTCCTCCTGCTGCTGCCGGACATCACCTGGCAGGCGTACAACCTCTACCCGGAGGACGGCCGGACCGGCGCCAGCCTCTACCACGCCTGGGACGAGAAGGGCCGGCTGCTGGGGGAGGCCGACGCCGCGACCACCGTCTCCTTCGACCGGCCGTACGCCGGCGCGGGCCTGCCCCTGCACGTCGGCCACGCCTACGACTTCATCCGCTGGGCCGAGCGCTACGGCTACGACCTCGCCTACGCCGAGGCCCGTGACCTGCACGCCGGCCGGATCGACCCCACCCGCTACCGGGGACTGGTCTTCCCGGGCCACGACGAGTACTGGTCGGTGCCGATGCGCCGGGCCGTCGAGGACGCCCGCGACCGTGGCACCTCGCTGGTGTTCCTCTCCGCCAACACCATGTACTGGCAGGTGGAGCTGGGCCCGTCCCCGTCCGGCGTCCCGGACCGCCTATTGACCTGCCGTAAGCGCAAGGGCCCCGGGCGGCCGGTGCTGTGGCGCGAGATCGACCGGCCCGAGCAGCAGCTGGCCGGCATCCAGTACGCGGGCCGGGTCCCCGAGCCGCACCCGCTGATCGTCCGCAATGCCGGCCACTGGCTGTGGGAGGCGACCGGCGCCCATGAGGGCGACGAGATCGCGGGCCTGGTCGCCGGCGAGGCGGACCGTTACTTCCCGCGCACCCCACTGCCCGAGCACGACGAACGCATCCTGCTCGCCCACTCCCCCTACACCGACAACGACGGCGTCCTGCGCCACCAGGAGACGTCGCTCTACCGTGCCCCCTCCGGCGCCTGGGTGTTCGCCTCGGGCACTTTCGCCTGGTCCCCGGCCCTGGACCGCCCGGGCCATGTGGACGCCCGTGTCCAGCGCGCCACCGCGAACCTGCTGGACCGCATCTGCAAACGCGACTGACACCAAGCGCCCCACGCCCGGCGCCCGACCCACACCCCCGGGCGCGCCCTATCACCCCCATACGGGAGAATCGAGGCATTGGACAGAACCACGGGGAGGAACCGTGTCCGGATTCGTAGAAAAGCCCGAGCCGATCGAGGTTCCGGGCCTGGTGCACCTGCACACCGGAAAGGTGCGCGAGCTGTACCAGAACGAGGCGGGCGACCTCGTGATGGTCGCCAGCGACCGCATGTCCGCCTATGACTGGGTGCTGCCCACGGAGATCCCCGACAAGGGCCGCGTCCTCACCCAGCTCTCCCTGTGGTGGTTCGACCAGCTCCGCGACCTCGCCAGGAACCATGTCATCAGCACCGAGCTGCCCGAGGGCGCCCCGGCCGACTGGGCGGGCCGCACGCTGATCTGCAAGTCGCTGAAGATGGTCCCGGTGGAGTGCGTGGCCCGTGGCTACCTCACCGGCTCCGGCCTCGCCGAGTACCAGGAGTCCCGTACGGTCTGCGGCCTCGCCCTCCCCGAAGGCCTCGTCGACGGCTCCGAACTCCCCGCTCCGATCTTCACCCCGGCCACCAAGGCCGAGGTCGGCGAGCACGACGAGAACGTGTCCTACGAGGAGGTGGCCCGCCAGGTCGGCGCCGAGACCGCCGCCCAGCTGCGCCAGGCCACGCTCGCGGTGTACTCGCGTGCCCGGGACATCGCCCGGGACCGGGGGATCATCCTGGCCGACACCAAGTTCGAGTTCGGCTTCGACGGCGACACCCTCGTCCTCGCCGACGAGGTCCTCACCCCGGACTCCTCCCGCTTCTGGCCGGCCGACCAGTGGCAGCCGGGCCGCGCCCAGCCGTCGTACGACAAGCAGTACGTCCGTGACTGGCTGACCTCGCCCGAGTCCGGCTGGGACCGCAGGAGCGAGCAGCCCCCGCCGGCGCTGCCGGAGGAGGTCGTGGCGGCGACCCGGCAGAAGTACGTGGAGGCGTACGAGCGGCTGACGGGCACCAGCTGGTCCTAGGCACGAAAAAGACCCCGGTCCAATGGACCGGGGTCTCATCCCGAGCGGACGACGAGGCTCGAACTCGCGACCTCAACCTTGGCAAGGTTGCGCTCTACCAACTGAGCTACGTCCGCGTTGCGCCGTTGCGCGAGAGCAACTATACCCAACCTCGCTCGCGTGCGAGACGCACTGCCGCATGACGGTTCTCGGCGCCGAGCTTCGTGACCGCCGAGGAGAGGTAGTTCCGCACGGTCCCCGGTGACAGCGCGGCCCGTTCGGCGATCTCCGCGACCGGCGCTCCGTCGGCGGCCAGCTCCAGCACCTCCGCCTCCCGCGCGGTCAGCGGGGAGTCCCCGGCGGAGATCGCGTCGGCGGCCAACTCGGGGTCCACGTAGCGGTTTCCGGCATGCACCGTGCGGATGATCTCGGCGAGCCGCTGGGCGCTGACGGTCTTCGGGACGAACCCGCGCACACCGGCCGCGAGCGCCCGTTTCAGATGCCCGGGCCGCCCGTGCCCGGTGACGATCAGCACCTGGCAGCCGGGCAGTTCGGCACGCAGGGATGTGGCGACCTTCACACCGTCCGCGCCCGGCATCTGGAGGTCCAGGACGGCTACGTCGGGCTGGTGCGCCCGGGCCATCGCCAGTGCCTCGGGCCCGCTCGCCGCCTCCGCGACGACCAGCAGATCGTCCTCCAGGGAGAGCAGGGCGGCCAGCGCACCCCGGATCAGGTGCTCGTCGTCGGCGAGCAACAGCCGTACCGGAGCGCTCACGAGGTGACTCCTCTCACAGTCCTCAGGGGTACGTCCGCCACCAACCGGAACCGGTCCCGGCCCGTGCCCACGACTCCCGCCTCCAGGGTTCCGTCCACGGCGGCGAGCCGCTCCCGCAGTCCCGCGAGCCCCGAGCCACCGCCACCGCTGGGCGCCGCGGCCCCGTCGTTCTCCACCGTGAGCACCACATGCCCCTCATGTACCGCCAGTTCCACCTCGCACCGGCCCGCGTCCCCGTGCCGCAGCACGTTGGTGGTGGCCTCGCGCACCACCCAGCCGAGTGCGGACTGCACCTCGGCGGGCAGTCCGCCGGTCTCCGCGCGGACCTCGCAGTCGATCCCGGCCGCCGTCAGCACGCCCTGGGCACCGGCGAGTTCCACGCCGAGGTCGGCCTCGCGGTAGCCGCGTACGACGGCCCGCACCTCCCGCTGGGACTCCTGCGCGACGCGCTGCACCTCGATCATCTGCTCCACGGCCTCCGGCCGCCCCCGCCGGGCCAGTTGCACGGCCAGCTCGCTCTTGAGGGAGATCACGGACAGGTTCCGCCCCAGCACGTCGTGCAGGTCGCGTCCGAAGCGCAGCCGTTCCTCCGCGACGGCGAGCCGGGCCTCCACCTCACGGGCCCGTTCCGCCTCCCACAGCACGGCCAGGGTCCAGGCGCCGCAGCGGCAGGCGAGCAGTGAGAACACCGTCTGGAAGGCCACCATCAGGAAGGTCGCGAGCAGGCCCACGGTGTCGTGGTCGGCGAGCCACACGGCACCCGTCAGCACGGCCGCGAGCACCGCCGACCGGCGCAGGAACACCCGTACCGGGACCGCAAGTCCGTACAGGAGCCCGAACGGCAGCAGGGAGGCGCCGACGGCCAGCCGGATCGTCATGGGGTCGGCCGCGTCCAGCGCCGAGAGGGCCACGGTCAGGGCCAGCGCCAGGGCCAGCAGGACGGCCGGGGCGCGGTGGGCGTCGGCCGGCAGCCGGGCACGCCCCAGGTAGTGGTCGAGGGCGGGCCGGGTGAGCCGGTTCGAGGCCACGCACTGCAGGGCCGCCACGAGCACGAGCAGGGCGCCCAGGACAACCGCCACGGGCCGGTGGCCGAGGCCGCCCACCAAGGGCAGCAGCAGCCAGCCGAGCGAGAAGAACCAGGTCGTGCCGTGCCAGGTGACGACCGTGTACAGCTCGACCCGTTCCGCCTTGCTGCGCTCCCTCCAGTGCCGCTGCTGCCACCGCCGTATCCGCCCCACCACGTGCGCCCCCCGTTCCTCAGCGCCGGGGCTCCCACCGGAACCACCGCCGTACAGCAAACACCGCCACCACGGTCCAGGCCAGCGCGGTCGCGAGCGCGCCGAGCGCCTCGTACCCGCTCAACCCGCCGGTCCAGCCCGCCCGGACCAGGCGCATCGCGGGGGACAGCGGGAGCAGTTCGCAGACGGAGGCGAGCTTCTCCGGCATGACCTCGGTGGGGAACATGATCCCGGAGCCGATCATCGACACGAACACCAGCGGCAGCGCGGTGACCTGGCCGCTCTCCACGGTCCGGGTGAAGGACGCGGTGAGGGCGGCGAGCGCCGCGCTCAGCACCAGTCCGGACGCGAGCCCCAGCAGGGTCAGATACGGCGCCCTGGGCGCCCCGGCGTCCAGCAGGACCGCGCATCCGGCGCAGAGCAGCAGCGCCTGCGCGAGGCCGAGGCCCAGGGCGGGCAGGGCGGTGCCGGTGAGGATCTCGGGGTCGGTGAGTTCGCCGGTGCGCAGCCGCTTGAGGACCAGTTCCTCGCGGCGGGCGACGTAGGCGTTGACGAGCGAGGTGTAGACGGCGAAGAGGAGGGAGAAGCCGATCGCGGCCGTGAGCATGGCCGCGCCGATGCTGATGCCCCGCTTCTCCACGTCCATCTGGTCGAGGGCCGGGCGCACGCTGAACGGCAGGGCGAGCGGCACCACGAGCGCGGTGAAGACGACACCTCGGTTGCGGCCGAGGAGGGCCAGTTCGGCCCGCGCCAGCGCCCGCAGCCGCCGTACGGAGGGCGCGAGGGTGCTCAGGGCCACGCCACTCATGCCGCCGCCTCCTCGTCCCGGGCGATCCCGAGGAACGCCTCCTCCAGCGAGGCCGAGCGGACGTCCAGGCCGCGCAGTTCGACACCGGCCCGCTCGGCCCAGACGAGCACGGCGGTGGCGGTCCGCTGGAGTTCACGGGTCCGCAGCCGCACCACCCGGCCGTCGCTCTCGTGTCCGCAGACACCGAGGCCGGCGAGGGGCGGCAGATCGGCGAGGAAGTAGCCGTCGGGAAGTTCGAAGGAGATCCGGGAGGGGCGGCCGGCGGTGACCTCGGCCGGGGTGCCGGAGGCGGCGATACGGCCCTCGTGCAGGATGGCGAGCCGGTCGGCGAGGCCCTCGGCCTCCTCCAGGTAGTGCGTGGTGAGCAGCACGGTGGTGCCGGCGTCCCGCAGCCGGCGCACCAGTGCCCAGGTGTCCCGGCGGCCCTCGGCGTCGAGCCCGGTCGTCGGCTCGTCGAGGAACAGCACCTCGGGGTCGCCGAGCAGGGCGAGCGCCAGGTCGAGGCGCCGCCGTTCGCCGCCGGACAGCTGCTTGACCCGTACGCCCCGCTTGCCCGCGAGCCCCACCAGCTCCAGCACGTCCGCCGCCCTGTGGCTCGACCCCCTCCGGGCGGTACCGGCGCGGCCCTTCGGCTCACTCGCGACCGGCCGGGCGCCGGTCGTGCAGTCCGCCCACATCCGGGCGGTCTCCGCGACGGTCAGCTCGGCGGGGAAGCCGCCCTCCTGGAGCATGACGCCGGTGCGGGGCCGTACGGCGGCCCGCTCGCGGTGGGGGTCGTGGCCGAGCACCCGGACCCGGCCGCCGGCCGGTGCGGCGAGCCCTTCCAGCAGTTCGACCGTGGAGGTCTTTCCGGCGCCGTTGGTGCCCAGCAGGGCGAAGATCTCCCCGCGCGCCACGGAGAAGGTGATTCCGCGTACGGCCTCGAACCCGCCCCCGTAGACACGCCTGAGGTCGGTGACCTCGATCACGTTCTCGTGTCCGTCGATGTCCATGACCCCAGCGTCCCGGCGGGGTGCCCCGGCCGGCAGTGCGCGGTGTCATCGCTCGGCATGACACATGTCAGAGACGCCGGGCCGGACGACGAAAAGACCCCGGTCCAGTGGACCGGGGTCTCATTCCCGAGCGGACGACGAGGCTCGAACTCGCGACCTCAACCTTGGCAAGGTTGCGCTCTACCAACTGAGCTACGTCCGCACTGCTCCCGATCGGCTCCCACCGATCGGTGCGAACACCAGCCTACCTGATCCACAAGCGTGGTCGGGTCGGCGGTGCGGAGCGGGTGACAGGAATCGCACACTGCGCCTTCCCCCTGGAAGGGGGATGTTCTACTACTGAACTACACCCGCACGGTCCTCGGGATCCGGCCTGTCGGCCTCGCCCCTCGGCGTGTCCCAGACATTAGCTGATCAGCAGGGGGGTAGCGCAAGTCGGTTCCCCCCGAGGCCCCGTATGCCCCAAGTGCACGGCCCCCAGGGCCGTCTGACGGGCCCTGGGGACTCGCCCCTTCGCGGGCTCACTGCGCGGCGCTGAACGCCTCGTAGACCTTCTTCGGGATGCGTCCACGGGCGGGGACGTCCATCTTGTTGGCCTGGGCCCAGGCGCGGACGGCCGCCGGGTCGGGGGCGACCTCCGTCTGCTTGTACGCCTTGCCGGACCGCGACCGCTTGCGGCCGGCCTCGACGTAGGGCGCGAGCGCCTTGCGCAGTTTCTTGGCGTTGCTTTCGTTCAGGTCGATCTCGTACGACTTGCCGTCGAGTCCGAAGGCGATCGTCTCCGCCGCTTCCGAGCCGTCGATGTCGTCAAAGAGAGTGACCACGACCTTTTGCGCCACGAATATCGGTCCCTTCGTGCAGCACGTCGTTACAGCTCAACGCCGACGACGTGCCGAGTATCGGCTATTGCCAATTCATTTGTACAGTGCCCGGCAATGCAAAGTGAAGCCCGACTAAATCCGTCCGCGTGTCCGGGCGCAATAGGTGCGACGGACGGACTGTGGAACTTTCCCAGAACTTTTCACGGGTGTCCGGCTTCGACACCCGATCGTGATGCGCCTCACGTACATTCCTCCAACTCTACTCGCGTAGAAATTTTGTGCGGGTAGTCTGAAGGAACCTGCTCAGCACCACACACCGGGAGTGCCAGTGGCACGCGTCGTAGTCGACGTCATGCTCAAGCCGGAGATCCTCGACCCCCAGGGCCAGGCGGTCCAGCGTGCGCTGCCGCGCCTGGGTTTCGAAGGGATCTCGGACGTACGTCAGGGAAAGCGTTTCGAACTGGAAGTTGACGGGCCGGTCGACGAGGCCGCGCTCGCCCGCATCCGCGATCTTGCGGAATCCTTCCTCGCCAACACCGTGATCGAGGACTTCACGGTCCGGGTCGATGAAGTCGCGGAGGCGGCCAAGTGACCGCTCGTATTGGCGTCGTCACTTTCCCGGGCAGCCTGGACGACCGGGACACCCAGCGCGCGATCCGTATCGCCGGGGCGGAACCGGTCGCCCTCTGGCACAAGGACAAGGACCTCAAGCAGGTCGACGCCGTCGTGCTGTGCGGCGGTTTCTCCTACGGCGACTACCTGCGGGCCGGCGCCATCGCCCGCTTCTCGCCCGTGATGGAGCCGCTCATCGAGCAGGCGAAGGCCGGACTGCCGGTCCTCGGCATCTGCAACGGCTTCCAGATCCTCACCGAGGCCCACCTCCTCCCGGGCGCGATGCTCGGCAACGACCACCTCCACTTCATCTGCCGCGACCAGAAGCTGCGGGTGGAGAACGCGGAGACCTCCTGGACCAGCGACTACCGCGCGGGCCAGGAGATCCACATCCCGCTGAAGAACATGGACGGCCGGTACGTCGCCGACGAGTACACGCTCGACAAGCTGGAGGCGGAGGGCCGCGTCGCCTTCCGCTACCTGGTCCGCGGCGAAGCCGCTGATGGATACGGCAACCCGAACGGCTCGCTGCGGGACATCGCCGGCATCACCAACGAGGCCGGGAACGTCGTCGGCCTCATGCCGCACCCCGAGCACGCCGTCGAGCCGCTGATCGGTACGGGCCGTACCGACGGGCTCCCGTTCTTCACCTCGATCCTCAAGAAGCTGGTCAACGCATGAGCCGGACGCCTCTGGACACGGTCGAGCACGCGGCCGCGACCCCCGACGTCGAGCTGCCCTGGGCCGAACTCGGCCTGAAGAAGGACGAGTACGAGCGGGTGGTGGAGATCCTCGGCCGCCGCCCGACCGGCGCCGAACTCGCCATGTACTCGGTCATGTGGTCCGAGCACTGCTCGTACAAGTCCTCCAAGGTCCACCTGCGCCAGTTCGGCGAGAAGGCGCCGCAGAGCGACGCGCTGCTCGTCGGCATCGGCGAGAACGCCGGTGTGGTGGACGTCGGCCAGGGCTACGCCGTCACCTTCAAGGTCGAGTCGCACAACCACCCGTCGTACGTCGAGCCCTACCAGGGCGCGGCCACGGGTGTCGGCGGCATCGTCCGCGACATCATCGCGATGGGCGCCCGCCCGGTGGCGGTCGTGGACCCGCTCCGCTTCGGCGCGGCGGACCACCCCGACACCAAGCGCGTCCTGCCGGGCGTGGTCGCGGGCATCGGCGGCTACGGCAACTGCCTGGGCCTGCCCAACATCGGCGGCGAGGTCGTCTTCGACGCCTGCTACCAGGGCAACCCGCTGGTCAACGCCGGTGCCATCGGTGTGATGCGGCACGAGGACATTCACCTCGCGAAGGCCTCCGGCGCGGGCAACAAGGTCATCCTGTACGGCGCCCGGACCGGCGGCGACGGCATCGGCGGCGCCTCGATCCTGGCCTCCGAGACCTTCGACGACGCCAAGCCCTCCAAGCGCCCGGCCGTCCAGGTCGGCGACCCCTTCCAGGAGAAGCTGCTCATCGAGTGCACCCTGGAGGCGTTCCAGGAGAAGCTGGTCGTCGGCATCCAGGACCTCGGCGCGGCCGGTCTGTCCTGCGCCACCTCCGAGCTGGCCTCCAACGGCTCCGGCGGCATGCGCGTCACCCTGGACGACGTACCCCTGCGCGACTCCACGCTCTCGCCCGAGGAGATCCTCATGAGCGAGTCGCAGGAGCGCATGTGCGCCGTCGTGGAGCCGGACAAGGTCGACCGCTTCCTGGAGATCTGCGAGAAGTGGGACGTCATCGCCACCGTCATCGGTGAGGTCACCGACGGCGACCGGCTGGAGATCTTCTGGCACGGCGAGAAGATCGTCGACGTCAACCCGCGCACGGTCGCGCACGAGGGCCCGGTCTACGAGCGCCCCTACGCGCGCCCCGAGTGGCAGGACGCCCTCCAGGCCGACGACGCGAACAAGCTGCCCCGCCCCGAGACGGGCGAGGAGCTGAAGGCCCAGGTCCTGAAGCTGGTCGGCTCGCCGAACCAGGCCTCCAAGAAGTGGATCACGTCCCAGTACGACCACTTCGTGCAGGGCAACACCGTCCTCGCCCAGCCGGAGGACTCCGGCATGATCCGCGTGGACGAGGAGACCGGTCTCGGCGTCGCCATCGCGACGGACGGCAACGGCCGCTACGCCAAGCTCGACCCGTACACCGGCGCCCAGCTGGCCCTGGCCGAGGCCTACCGGAACGTGGCGACCACCGGCGCCAAGCCGCTGGCCGTCTCCGACTGCCTGAACTTCGGCTCGCCCGAGGACCCGGCGGTGATGTGGCAGTTCGCCGAGGCCGTGCGCGGTCTCGCGGACGGTTGTCAGCAACTGGGCACCCCGGTGACCGGCGGCAACGTCTCGCTCTACAACCAGACCGGCGAGGCCGCCATCCACCCGACCCCGGTGGTGGCCGTGCTCGGCGTGATCGACGACGTCGCCCGCCGCACCCCGGTCGCCTTCCAGGAGGAGGGTCAGCTGATCTACCTCCTCGGCGACACCCGGGAGGAGTTCGGCGGCTCGGCCTGGTCCCAGGTGATCCACGACCACCTGGGCGGTCTGCCCCCGCAGGTGGACCTGGAGCGCGAGCGGCTGCTGGCCGAGATCCTGATCTCCGCCTCCCGCGACGGCATGATCGACTCCGCGCACGACCTGTCCGACGGCGGTCTGGTCCAGGCCGTGGTCGAGTCCGCGCTGCTCGGCGGCAAGGGCGCGCGTCTGGTCGTACCCGACGGCCTGGACGCCTTCACCTTCCTGTTCTCCGAGTCGGCCGGCCGCGCGATCGTCGCGGTGCCGCGCTCGGAGGAGGTCCGCTTCAACGACATGTGCGGTGCGCGCGGCCTGCCGGCCACCCGTATCGGTGTCATCGACGGCGACGCGGTGGAGGTGCAGGGCGAGTTCACCCTCTCCCTCGCCGAGCTGCGCGAGGCCCACGAGGGCACGATCCCGGCGCTGCTGGCGTAGCGGAGCCTGCTCGGGTCGTATGCGCAGACGCCCCCGTCCGAACGCGGTCCGGGCGGGGGCGTCCGCGTGCACGGCGACAGTCCGTCCGGTGAAAGTCTCCGCACCGGCCGTAAGGATGCGCCCGGCCCACGACAATGTGGAGACCTTGCCGACACGGAGCGGCCGTGACCGCGCCGCACGCCTCACGGACCTGTACGTCCGTGAGCACGCGCGCGTGTGCGCCTTCGTGCACCGGCGGCCGGGCGACCGCGAGGCGGCGGAGGAACTGACCGCCGAGGTCTTCCGCACCGACCGGGAGCGCTTGACGGCAGGTCAGGGCGTGAGCCCGGGCCGGCTGTTCGTGACCGTGCGCAACCTGCTGAACAACCACTACCGCTCCAGGACCCGCCTGACGGAGCCGCACCGCACCATCGCCGACGCGGTGGGCCGCGCTCCCGCGCCCGAGCGGGACGACGCCGTCCTCGACGCCCTCGGCCGGCTGCCGCCCGCCCACCGCGAGGTCCTGCCGCTGAGCTACTGGGACGGGCTCAGCGTCGCGGAAGCCGGCGAGGCCGGCGTAGCCGCCGCGACCGCGCGAAGGCCCCGCCGGGACAGCCGGGCGGAGCCTTCGCGGATCGGCAGCGGCTTGGCGGAACCCCGCTGAAACGCCGCCCCGGCGGGCATAAGGTCGCTCTCATGCCACCGGCCAAGAAGCGTCCCCGCAGCTACGACCCCGCCAAGACCCGAGCCGCGGTCTTCGCCCAGCTCGGCACCGTACGGGAGGCTCTGCGCGGCCTGGAACCCCGGCAGCTCGCCCTGCCGACCCGGCTCGGCGCCTGGACCGTACGGGACCTGATCGCGCACATCGGCATGGCCGTCACCGCCGTCCACCGGGCCCTGGAGCTGCCCGCCCCGGCCCGGCAGACCGTCACCGTGGTCGAGTGGCCGTTCTCCACCCGGCCGCGCGCCGGCGCCATCGACGACTTCACCCGGGGCCTCACCGCCGCCCACCCGGACCTCGGCGCCTACCTCGCCGACGTCGACCAGAGCCTGCGCGCCCTGCTGGACGAGCACCCCGGCAGCCGGCTGCTGGACACCAGCGCGGGCGCGCTGCCGCTGGACGACTACCTCGTCACCCGCGCCCTCGAACTCGTCGTCCACACCGACGACCTGAACGCCGCCGTCCCCGGCCTGGAGGTGCCGTACGACCGGCAGGCCCTGGCCGCCACCACCCGGCTGCTCGCCGACGCCCTCGCCGTGAAGGCGCCCGGCGGCTCCACCGAGGTGCGGGTGCCGCCGTACGCGGTCGTGCAGTGCGTCGAGGGCCCCCGGCACACCCGGGGCACCCCGCCCAACGTCGTGGAGACCGACCCGCTGACCTGGATCCGGCTCGCCACCGGCCGTACGGCCTGGGCGGACGCGCTGGCCGCTGCCAAGGTGAGCGCGAGCGGGGAGCGGGCGGACATCGGGGGGCTGCTGCCGGTCATGGCGTAGCCGGAACCCGGGTCCGCCCACGTACGTCGAATCACCATGAACCGGTACAAGCAGCGCGTGACCCTGGCGGTGGCCGCCGTGCTTCTCCCGTTCACGGTGGCCTGTGGCGGCGAGAAGGCGGACAGTGGAGCGGTGAGCGTCCAGCAGCCGGTGACCGGGATCGACTGGCGGGTCGACGGCATCACCGTCGGCGCCACCACCCGGCCCGCGCCCGCCCCCGCCCGTCTCCGCATCGACGAGGACGGCAAGGCGGGCGGCAACCTGGGCTGCAACCACTTCAGCGCCCGCGCCACCGTGAGCGGGGACCGCATCACCATCGGTGACCTGCGCACGACCCGGATGGCCTGCAGCGAGGAGCGCATGGACTTCGAGCGCGCCCTCGCGCGCATCCTCACCACCGGCACCCTCACCGCCAAGGCCGACGCCGCGAAGGCGACGCTCACCGACGGCGACGGCGACCGCGTCCACCTCAGCCGGAGCACCCCCGGATGATGTGCGACACCTCACTCACGAATACGGCGAAGCCGCCCGTGACCGGCTCGTACGGCCCGCCCGCAGCCCCCCGCGGCCGGTGACACACCGCCCTGACCAGGGAAAACGCGGAATCCACCAAGGTGATCCGGACCGCCCGGCCCGTTACGGGCGCGTATCCCCAATTCGGACCAGTGGTCGACCTCGCCTACACTCGGTGGTGTGCCACGTGGTGACGGTCGACTCAATCACGATCTGCTTCCCGGCGAGAAGGGCCCCCAGGACGCTTGCGGCGTCTTCGGTGTCTGGGCTCCGGGTGAAGAGGTCGCAAAGCTCACGTACTTCGGGCTCTACGCCCTCCAGCACCGGGGTCAGGAATCCGCGGGAATCGCGGTCAGCAACGGCTCCCAGATCCTCGTCTTCAAGGACATGGGCCTGGTCTCCCAGGTCTTCGACGAAACCTCGCTCGGTTCGCTCCAGGGTCACATCGCGGTCGGACACGCCCGCTACTCGACCACCGGCGCCTCCGTGTGGGAGAACGCCCAGCCGACGTTCCGCGCCACCGCGCACGGCTCGATCGCGCTCGGCCACAACGGCAACCTGGTCAACACGGCGCAGCTCGCCGAGATGGTCGCCGACCTGCCGAACGACAACAACAGCCGCTCCACCCGGGTCGCGGCCACCAACGACACCGACCTGCTGACGGCCCTGCTGGCCGCCCAGGTCGACGAGGACGGCAAGCCGCTGACCATCGAGGAGGCCGCGCACGCGGTGCTCCCGAAGGTCAAGGGCGCCTTCTCCCTCGTCTTCATGGACGAGCACACCCTCTACGCCGCCCGTGACCCGCAGGGCATCCGCCCGCTGGTCCTCGGCCGGCTGGAGCGCGGCTGGGTGGTCGCCTCCGAGACCGCCGCGCTGGACATCACCGGCGCGAGCTTCGTCCGCGAGATCGAGCCGGGCGAGTTCGTCGCCATCGACGAGAACGGCCTGCGCAGCTCCCGATTCGCGGAAGCGAAGCCCAAGGGCTGTGTCTTCGAGTACGTGTACCTGGCCCGCCCGGACACCGACATCGCCGGCCGGAACGTCTACCTCTCCCGCGTGGAGATGGGCCGCCGGCTGGCCAAGGAAGCCCCCGTAGAGGCCGATCTGGTCATAGCGACCCCGGAGTCCGGCACCCCGGCCGCCATCGGCTACGCGGAGGCCTCCGGTATCCCCTTCGGTGCGGGTCTCGTGAAGAACGCCTACGTCGGCCGTACGTTCATCCAGCCCTCGCAGACCATCCGCCAGCTGGGCATCCGCCTGAAGCTGAACCCGCTGAAGGAAGTCATCAAGGGCAAGCGCCTGGTCGTCGTGGACGACTCGATCGTGCGCGGCAACACCCAGCGGGCCCTGGTGCGCATGCTCCGCGAGGCGGGCGCCGCCGAGGTCCACATCCGGATCTCCTCCCCGCCCGTGAAGTGGCCCTGCTTCTTCGGCATCGACTTCGCCACGCGCGCGGAGCTGATCGCCAACGGCATGACCATCGAGGAGATCGGCACCAGCCTCGGCGCCGACTCGCTCGCCTACATCTCCATCGACGGCATGATCGAGGCGACCACGATCGCCAAGCCGAACCTGTGCCGCGCCTGCTTCGACGGCGAGTACCCGATGGAGCTGCCGGACCCGGAGCTGCTCGGTAAGCAGCTGCTGGAGACCGAGCTGGCGGCCGGTCCGGCCGCGACCGCGGCGACCGACGCGATCCGCCGCCCGTAAGTTCTGCCGTACGACACGAAAGTTCTCACCCCATGTCTGAGACGACTGGTGCCAGCTACGCAGCCGCGGGCGTCGACATCGAAGCGGGAGACCGCGCCGTAGAGCTCATGAAGGAGTGGGTGAAGAAGACCCGGCGCCCCGAGGTGCTGGGCGGCCTCGGCGGCTTCGCCGGGCTCTTCGACGCCTCCGCCCTCAAGCGCTACGAGCGCCCGCTGCTCGCCTCCGCCACGGACGGCGTCGGCACGAAGGTCGACATCGCACGCCGGATGGGCGTCTACGACACCATCGGCCACGACCTGGTCGCCATGGTCATGGACGACATCGTGGTGTGCGGCGCCGAGCCGCTGTTCATGACCGACTACATCTGCGTCGGCAAGGTGCACCCCGAGCGTGTCGCGGCCATCGTCAAGGGCATCGCGGAGGGCTGTGTGCTGGCCGGATGCGCCCTGGTGGGCGGTGAGACGGCCGAACACCCCGGCCTGCTCGGCGAGGACGACTTCGACGTCGCCGGCGCCGGTACGGGCGTTGTGGAGGCGGACCGGCTGCTCGGCGCGGATCGCATCCGCACGGGTGACACCGTGATCGCCATGGCGTCCTCCGGGCTTCACTCGAACGGGTACTCCCTGGTCCGCCATGTCCTGCTGAACACGGCGGGCCTGGCCCTGGAGTCGGAGGTGGCCGAGCTGGGCCGCACCCTCGGCGAGGAGCTGCTGGAGCCCACCAAGATCTACTCGCTGGACTGTCTGGCACTGACCCGCACGGCCGAGGTGCACGCGTTCAGCCACATCACCGGTGGCGGGCTCGCCGCGAACCTGGCCCGGGTGATCCCGGACGGGCTGCACGCCGTGGTCGACCGCTCCACCTGGACCCCGGGCGCGATCTTCGACCTGGTCGGGACGACCGGGAACGTCGAGCGCCTGGAACTGGAGAAGACCCTCAACATGGGCGTCGGCATGATGGCGATCGTCCCGGAGGAGTCCGCGGAGGTCGCCCTCGCGACGCTGGCCGACCGGGGTGTCGACGCCTGGGTCGCCGGTGAGATCACCGAGCGGGGCGAGAAGACGACCGGCGCGGAGCTGGTGGGGGACTACGCGGTCTGACCGTGCGGACAGCACAGAAGCCGGTCGGTGGCTGTGCCACCGACCGGACTGGTGCTCAGTGCAAGGTCAAGCGCCTCGACGGTGCTGTGCGGGACCTTCGTCCTCGTCCTCGTCGTCGTCCTCATAGAGGTCGGCGTAGCGGGAGTACAGGTCGTCGTCGTCATGCTCATCGTCCGTGAAGCGGTCGCCGTTCGGCGACTGGTTCGACGTCGATGCGCCCAGCTCCTCGGCCAGGCGTGACAGGTCCGTCCCGCCGCTGTTGTACTTCAGCTGGCGGGCGACCTTCGTCTGCTTGGCCTTGGCCCGGCCGCGCCCCATGGCTCGACCCCCTCAACGACGGGGCTCGACGGCCCCAGAGTCTGACACGCGTTCATGATCTGGAACGGACTCTCCGTGGAGAGGCCCGTCCGTAGGGCTTCCACGGTACCTGAGCCCGCGCCCATACGGTACGTCGCCCGCAGCACGCGCGTCTGCCCAGAACCTTCGAGGCGCCCTGTCCTCGCTGGTCAGTGGCGATTTTAACCACTTATCGGGGAACGACCCGCCGGGGGGAGTGAGAGTTCTCTCTAAGTTCCCGCCGACGGGTACCGCTCAGATGTGCGACCGGCTCAGCACGCGGCCCGGGTCGCGCGGGCGTCGGCCATCCGCTGCTCGGCGATCCGGTCGGCCGCCGCGGCCGGCGGAATCCCGTCTTCCTTCGCACGTGCGAATATGGCCAGCGTGGTGTCGAAGATCTTCGCGGCCTTCGCCTTGCACCGGTCGAAGTCGAACCCGTGCAGCTCGTCGGCCACCTGGATCACCCCGCCGGCGTTCACCACGTAGTCCGGCGCGTAGAGGATCCCGCGGTCGGCGAGGTCCTTCTCCACACCCGGGTGGGCCAGCTGGTTGTTGGCCGCACCGCAGACCACCTTGGCGGTGAGCACCGGGACGGTGTCGTCGTTCAGGGCGCCGCCGAGGGCGCACGGGGCGTAGATGTCGAGCCCCTCGACCCGGATCAGCTCCTCGGTGGTGGCGACGGCCGTCACCCCCGCGGGGTACTGCTCCAGGATCCGCTGGACGGCGTCCACGCGCACGTCCGTGATCACGACCTCCGCGCCCTCGTCGCGCAGGTGCTTCACCAGGTGGCGGCCGACCTTGCCGACGCCGGCGATGCCGACCTTCCGGCCGCGCAGCGAGGGGTCGCCCCACAGGTGCTGGGCGGAGGCGCGCATGCCCTGGTAGACGCCGAAGGCGGTGAGCACGGAGGAGTCGCCGGCGCCGCCGTTTTCGGGGGAGCGGCCGGTGGTCCAGCGGCACTCGCGGGCCACCACGTCCATGTCGGCGACGTACGTGCCGACGTCGCACGCGGTGACGTAGCGGCCGCCGAGGGAGGCGACCATGCGGCCGTAGGCGAGGAGCAGCTCCTCGGTCTTGTCGCGCTCCGGGTCGCCGATGATCACGGCTTTGCCGCCGCCGTGGCCGAGCCCGGCCATGGCGTTCTTGTACGACATGCCGCGTGCGAGGTTGAGGGCGTCGGCGACGGCCTCGCCCTCGGTCGCGTACGGGTAGAAGCGCGTGCCGCCGAGGGCGGGGCCCAGGGCGGTGGAGTGGATGGCGATCACGGCCTTGAGGCCGCTGGCGCGGTCCTGGCAGAGCACGACCTGCTCATGGCCGCCCTGGTCCGAGTGGAACAGGGTGTGCAGGACATCAGCAGGCGCGCCGGTTACGTCGGTCACTGTGGTGACTCCTGTGTACTAGCGGCGAGTGGGGTTCGGTCCCCGTACGGGTGGCGGGGAGCCGTGGCATGAGCGTAGAGCCTCGGTTCCCTCACCATCCGCGCAGTGTTCAGGATCACTCTCCGGGGCCCGCTGCGCACGTATGAGCGTGGCACGATTTGCAGTGGTTTCGAGCCGGGTCCGGTGGGGAGGGAGCAGGCGTGCCGAAGGTGTCCTCCGTGGTCGTCCCCTATGCGGCGTACCTGCGCGTGTACGAGCCGCTGGGCGCCTTCCCCGAGCCGGAGCGCGGTCACTGGGCGCGCTACGCCCGCCGCCCCGACCGCCCCTCCTACCAGGACGAACTGCGTCGCTCCCTGGCCGACCTGCTGCCCGTCCCGCCGATCGCGGTGCCGGTGCACGAGAGCAGCGACGCCTTCGTGCTGGAGGTCGACGGGGTGGTCTGCGTGTGCCCCTGGCGGACCCGGCTGCGCGGCTGGCAGGCCCTGGAGGAGCTGGCCGAGGAGCTGCCCCCGCCGGTGCTGGACGCGGTGCTGCCGCCGGTGGTGCGCCGCCAGGCCGCCCAGGACTACGAGCGCTGGCTCGCCCGCAACCCCGACGCCCGCCCGTGGATCCGCACGGCGACCTGGCAGGTGCCGCTGAACTGGTTCGTGCTGGTCTCGGACGAGGAGCGGCGGTACGACAAGGGGACCGCCGAGGTGCCCCCGGTGCTGCGCTACCGCACGCCGATGGTGCAGGCCCGGCGCCGGGTGGCGCGGGCGCTGCGCACGCTGAAGGACGCCGTCGAGGAAGGCCCGCTGATCGACGGTCTGGTGGACGTCGGCCGCTGGCTGGAGGAGTTCCATCCGCGCTCGCTGGTGGAGCTGGACTACGGGGGCCTGGTGCATGTGCTGCCGGCCGGCGAGCTGGAGGGCGACCACTCGGCGGCGGACGTGGCGGCCGGGATCGAGGCGCTGCGCCGGGGTGACGGGACGGCCGCCGGGGAGGCGTACGGGCGGCTGGTGGAGCGGTGGCGGGCGGTACGGGACCGGCGCTCCGCGAACTGAGTGACGTACGTCACGGTCAAATCGGTGACAGAGGACGTACGTTCTACTCGCTTAGACCACCTGACGGGACGTTGGTCCCGATCTGGACTTATGTCTCAAGGGTGATGCACGGCACTTACCCGGCTCTTGCGCCTCTTGGCACTCCTCGTGCCAAAATAGGACAAGGGGTCCGGGGAGGGCTCCATCCGTCCAACTATGCTCCATGGTGGGCGGATTCTCAGCATTGCACGCTTTGGGGGGTCTGGTGACTCCTGATTGTCCTGTGACTGATCGTCACAGTGGCGTGACTGTCCGCTATGGCATGGTCCATCGGCTTCCGTCGCTGATGAACACCTGGGAGGGCAATTCCATCGGTTTGGCCGACGCGGCTGGACAGATGGTGTAGTTGTAGTGCCGAGGACAAGCCGTTCGTCCTATAACCGACTCGACTCGCGTCCGCCATTTCGGGCAACGCGGGTCAAGGTGCAGAATTTAGAGGAAAGAACCGAGAAGGTTCGGTTCTCCCGAGGAGGCCGCTCATGACCGCTCGCACCCCTGATGCCGAGCCGCTGCTGACCCCGGCTGAGGTCGCCACCATGTTCCGCGTCGACCCCAAGACGGTCACGCGGTGGGCGAAGGCCGGCAAGCTCACGTCCATCCGTACGCTCGGCGGGCACCGCCGCTACCGCGAGGCCGAGGTCCGCGCCCTGCTGGCGGGCATCCCGCAGCAGCGCAGCGAGGCCTGAACAACTGCATAACCGGGCAAGACGGTCGGTCCCCCAACTGGCCGAGGCGCCCGAAACCCTAGCTCCAAGCGACGCGGGACCTGCCCCAACAGGCCCCTCGCCCAGGCCGAAGAGAACGTTGTAGGCAAGCGACACAGGGTGCGTCGTCGATCGCGCTGGACTCCGCCGGGTCCAGCGCGATCTTTTTTGTGCGCAGGTCGGGGGGCGCGGGCGGCAGTTGTGAGCGTCCTTGTCGGAGTCTGGGGAGGGCTGTCGGAACGACTGTGCGCGACCCCTGGGAGCGGTGCAATTGCACATATTAAATTGACCCGTTGTATGAAGGGGGTAAGTACCGCTGTTTCAAAAACTCATGCGGTGACTCCCGTCACACGTTCGGACGCTTGTTGCCTGCGGCTCGCATGCGTTAGAGGAGCGTCCGGGCGGGGTGCGCGCCCCAGACTCCCACGTCTGTACGGTGGTTGGGGCCGGCGGAGGTCAGACGCGACGAGTGGTCTCGCCGTCCTCGGGGGCCTCCCGCTCGGCCTCCTGGGCCTGCGGGGCGCCGTCCATCGCCAGCCGCAGCAGGTGGTGGCAGATGGGACAGTGGCGGGTGAGGTGCCGGTAGGACGAGGCGGCCGACAGATGCGCCCTCAGAAGCGCCCGCGTCTCATGCCTGACCGACGCCGCCATACGCCACCTCCGGGGGCCGCACAGAGGGAACGAGCCCTGCTCCCTGAGTACCGAGGGAATGTGACGCCGTCAAGACGGCGTGGGCTCCCCCGGCCTCGCTGGAACAGCCCCCAGCCTCACCGGAACAGCAAGAAGGGCCCCCTTCCGGGGGCCCTTCGTCATGCGGTCCTGACGGGATTTGAACCCGCGGCCTCCACCTTGACAGGGTGGCGAGCACTCCAAACTGCTCCACAGGACCTTGTTTCGCGGCGCTTCTTCGTGCGTTGCGCTGCGAGAAGAGACTGTACAGGAGGGTGAGGGTCCCGGTCGAACTCACCCTCCGTGCGGGAGCGGTTACGGGATTGCTGCGTCGATCGCCTTGACGATCCGCTTGTCGGAGACGGGGTACGCCGTGCCCAGCGCGTGGGCGAAGTAGCTGACCCGCAGCTCCTCCAGCATCCAGCGGATGTCCAGGACGGCGGACGGGACCGGGCGGCCCTTGGGGAGCTGCTCCAGGAGCCAGGCGTACTCGTCCTGCATCTCGTGGACCTTCTCCATGCGGGTCGTGTCCCGCTGGACGTTCGTCGGCATCTGCTGCAGGCGCCGGTCCGCGGCCACCAGGTAGCGCATCAGGTCGGGCAGGCGCCGTATGCCCGCCCAGGTGACGAAACCGGGCTTCACGAGAGCGTCCAGCTGCTTGCGGACGTCCGTGAGGTTCGCGAGCAGCGCGGGGCTGCCGACGGCCTTCAGGCGGCGCTCGCAGGCCTGCCAGGCGGCGAGGACCTGCTGCACCTGGGCGACCGTACGGACCGTGGTGTCCACGATCTCCGCGCGCACCTTGTCGTACAGCTTCCGGTACGACTCCTCGTCCCACGCCGGCCCTCCGAAGTCCGCGATCAGCTTGTCCGCCGCGGCCATCGCGCAGTCGTCGAACAGGGCCTGGATCGAGCCGTGGGGGTTGGCCGAGAGGGCGAGTTTCTGGGCGTTCGTCAGCTTCTCGGACGCGAACTTCGCCGGATTCACCGGGATGTTGCGCAGGATGAGCCGGCGGGTGCCCTTCCACATGGCCTCCGCCTGCTCCTCCTCCGTGTCGAAGAGGCGGACGGAGACCGTGTCGCCGTCGTCGACGAGCGCCGGGTACGCCTTGACCGGCTGACCGGCCCGGCGGGTCTCGAAGACGCGGGTGAGGGTGCCGATCGTCCAGTCCGTCAGGCCCTTGCGCTCCAGGGACTCCCCGCCCTCGCGGGACGCGGTCGCGGCCGCCGCCTGCGACAGGGCCTTGCGCGCCTTCGGCTTCAGCCGGAGCTTCAGCGCCTCCAGGTCCTTGTCCTCGGCCAGCTTCCGACGCCGCTCGTCAACGATCCGGAACGTGATCTTCAGGTGGTCGGGAACCTTGGTCCAGTCGAAGTCGTCCGCCTCGAACGGGACACCGACCATCCGCTTCAGCTCGCGCGCCATCGTGACGGTCAGCGGCTCCTGGAGGGGCACCGCCTTCTCCAGGAACGCCTTCGCGTAGTTCGGTGCCGGTACGTAGTTGCGGCGGATCGGCTTCGGCAGGGAACGGATCAGCTCCGTCACCACCTCCTCGCGCAGGCCCGGGATCTGCCAGTCGAAGCCCTCGTCCGTGACCTGGTTGAGGACCTGGAGCGGGATGTGGACCGTCACACCGTCGGCGTCCGCACCCGGCTCGAACTGGTACGTCACCCGGAACTTGAGCTGCCCCTGCCGCCAGGTGTCGGGATAGTCGGCCTTGGTGACCGCCTCCGCCGACTCCCGGATGAGCATCTCCCGCTCGAAGTCCAGGAAGTCCGGCTGCTCGTGCCGCTTGCGCTTCCACCAGGAGTCGAAGTGGGCGCCGGAGACGACGTGTTCGGGCACCCGCTGGTCGTAGAAGTCGAACAGCGTGTCGTCGTCGACCACGATGTCCCGGCGCCGGGCGCGGTGCTCCAGCTCCTCGACCTCGCTGAGCAGCTTGCGGTTGTCGGCGAAGAACTTGTGGTGCGTGCGCCAGTCACCCTCCACGAGCGCGTTGCGGATGAACAGCTCGCGCGAGACCTCCGGGTCGATCCGGCCGTAGTTCACCTTCCGCTGGGCGACGATCGGCACGCCGTACAGCGTGACCTTCTCGTACGCCATCACGGCGGCCTGGTCCTTCTCCCAGTGCGGTTCGCTGTACGTCCGCTTGAGCAGGTGCCCGGCCAGCGGCTCGACCCACTCCGGCTCGATCTTGGCGTTGACCCGCGCCCAGAGGCGGCTCGTCTCCACCAGCTCGGCCGACATCACGAACTTCGGCTGCTTCTTGAACAGCGCCGAGCCCGGGAAGATCGCGAACTTGGCGTTGCGGGCGCCCAGGTACTCGTTCTTGTTGCCGTCCTTCACGTCCTTCATCCCGACGTGGGAGAGGAGACCGGCGAGGAGGGAGACATGGATCCGGTCGGCCGGGGCGTCGTCCTCGTTCAGATGGATGCCCATCTGCTTGGCGACCGTGCGCAGCTGGGTGTAGATGTCCTGCCATTCGCGAATGCGCAGGAAGTTCAGGTACTCCTGCTTGCACATCCGGCGGAAGGACGACGAGCCGCGCTCGCGCTGCTGCTCGCGGATGTACCGCCACAGGTTCAGATAGGCGAGGAAGTCGCTGGTCTCGTCCTTGAAGCGGGCGTGCTGCTGGTCGGCCTGGGTCTGCTTGTCGGCCGGGCGCTCGCGCGGGTCCTGGATGGACAGCGCGGCGGCGATGACCATGACCTCGCGGACACAGCCGTTCTTGTCGGCCTCCAGGACCATCCGGGCCAGGCGGGGGTCGACGGGCAGCTGGGCCAGCTTGCGGCCGGTGTCCGTGAGCCGCTCGCGGGGGTCCTTCCGGGCCGGGTCCAGCGCGCCCAGTTCCTGGAGCAGCTGCACGCCGTCGCGGATGTTGCGGTGGTCCGGCGGGTCGATGAAGGGGAACTTCTCGATGTCGCCGAGGCCGGCCGCGGTCATCTGGAGGATGACGGAGGCCAGGTTCGTCCGCAGGATCTCCGCGTCCGTGAACTCCGGGCGGGCCAGGAAGTCGTCCTCGGAGTACAGACGGATGCAGATGCCGTCGGAGGTACGGCCGCAACGGCCCTTGCGCTGGTTGGCGCTGGCCTGGCTGACCGGCTCGATGGGCAGCCGCTGGACCTTGGTGCGGTGGCTGTAGCGGCTGATCCGGGCGAAGCCGGGGTCGATGACGTACTTGATGCCCGGGACGGTGAGGGAGGTCTCGGCGACGTTGGTGGCCAGAACGATCCTGCGCCCGGTGTGCGGCTGGAAGACCCGGTGCTGCTCGGCGTGCGAGAGCCGGGCGTAGAGGGGGAGCACCTCGGTGAAGCGGTACTTCTTCTTCTCCAGCGCGTCCGCCGTGTCGCGGATCTCCCGTTCGCCGGAGAGGAAGACGAGGATGTCGCCCGGACCCTCGGCCTGGAGTTCCTCCACGGCGTCGCAGATGGCGGTGATCTGGTCGCGGTCGGCGTCGTCCGATTCCTCTTCGAGGAGCGGCCGGTAGCGCACCTCCACGGGGTACGTCCGCCCGCTGACCTCGATGATCGGGGCGTCGCCGAAGTGCCGGGAGAAGCGCTCGGGGTCGATGGTCGCCGAGGTGATGACGACCTTCAGGTCGGGCCGCTTCGGCAGCAGCTGGGCGAGGTAGCCCAGCAGGAAGTCGATGTTGAGGGACCGCTCGTGGGCCTCGTCGATGATGATCGTGTCGTAGGCGCGCAGCTCGCGGTCGGTCTGGATCTCGGCGAGCAGGATGCCGTCCGTCATCAGCTTGATGAAGGTGGCGTCCGGGTTCACCTGGTCGGTGAACCGCACCTTCCAGCCGACGGCCTCGCCGAGGGGCGTCCTCAGCTCCTCCGCGACCCGCTCGGCGACGGTCCGGGCGGCGATCCTGCGGGGCTGGGTGTGCCCGATCATGCCGCGCACGCCCCGGCCCAGCTCCAGGCAGATCTTCGGGATCTGGGTGGTCTTCCCGGAACCGGTCTCACCGGCCACGATGACGACCTGGTGATCGCGGATGGCGGCCGCGATCTCGTCCTTCTTCTGGCTGACCGGCAGCTGCTCGGGGTAGGTGACGGCCGGCACGCGCGAGCGCCGCTCGGCCATCCGGGCCTCGGCCTTGCCGATCTCGCCGTCGATCTCGGCGAGGACGGCGGCACGGGCCTCCGGCTTACGGATCTTGCGTGCGCCCTCCAGCCGCCGCCCGAGCCGATGCGCGTCGCGCAGCGACAGCTCGGTCAGACGGGGTGCGAGGGTGCCGAGGGCGGGGGCGGGATGCGTAGACATACGCGATCCAGGATCTCACCTGGGGCGAAAAACAAGCGAACGATTTGACCGGGGCGCGATGTCACAGCATGACCTAGCGTGGTCGGTATGCCTGATTCCCCGCACGGAGAGCACGGACGCCCCCCGACCCGCGCGGAGCGCTGGGCGGCGTTCAAGGCATCCCCTTTCCTTCCCGCCATCGTCCTCCTCCTGATCATCGCCGCCGCGGCCGGCTTCTTCGCGGGTTCCTACACGTACGCCATGGCCGACCCGACCCCGCACAGCATCCCCACGGCGGTGACCGGCGCGTACGACCAGCCCGCGGCCCGGCGGTTCGTCGACGGCATGGAGAAGGCACTCGGCGCCTCCATGAAGCTGCAGCCGTACGGCAGCCGGGAGGACGCGGTACGGGCGGTGGACCAGCAGAAGGTCTTCGCGGTGGTCGACGCGCCCGCCGGCGGCCGGACGATCACCCTCCATGTGTCCGGGGCCTCCGGGGCGACGGTGGCCCAGGTGCTGGGGCAGGCGGCGTCGAAGGTCGGCAAGGCCACCGGCATCACCGTGGTGCTCCACGACCTGAAGCCGTTGCAGAAGGGCGACCCGAGAGGCCTGGCCATCTTCTACATCTCCCTGGCCGCAGTGATCATCGGCTTCGTCGGCGCCATCCAGCTCAGCGTGCACGCGTCGGCGCTGAACCCGCTGGAGCGGATCTGTTTCACCGTCGCCTACGCCCTGCTCGGCGGGTTCTCGATCGCCGCGGTGGTGGACTGGCTGCTGGGGGCGCTGAGGCTGCCGTTCGCGGAGTCCTGGGCGATCCTCGCCTTCACCATGTTCACCTCGGGCATGGTGTTCACGATGTTCAACACCCTGGTCGGGCGCTGGGCCATGCTGCCGACGTGGGGGCTGATGGTGCTGCTGGGCAACCCGTCGTCCGGCGGTGCCGTCTCCTGGCCCCTGCTGCCGTCCGTGCTGGGGACGATCGGCCGCTGGCTGCCGCCCGGTGCCTCGGTGAACGCCCAGCACACGGCGGTGTACTTCCGCGGCAACCAGCACGCGTTCCCGTTCCTGGTGCTGGCGGGCTGGGCGGTCGTCTCCTGCGCGGTCTTCCTGATCTGGCGGCACCGCCATCCGGGCGGCAGACCGCGGCAGCCGGCCCACGCGGCCTAGGGGGTGCGCTGGGCGGGCGGAGCCGGTGGGGTGGTCTCGGTGCGCCGGCGGTCCGGGCCGTGCCCGAGGGCGATCGACCTCGCGGTGTTGGAGACGGCCTTGATGCCCAGGTAGGCGGTGGTCGTGCTGCTGACAGCGGTGAACGCGGCGGTGAGGATGCCGACGATCACCGCCTTGTCTCCGTCGAGCTGCCACACACCGAAGACGGCGACTGCGGCGATCGCCAGATTGCTGATGACGACCGCGAGCAGCCCGTACCGGGCCCGGTCCTTCTCCAGCTCGGTGTCCTGGATGCCTCTGCCCTGGTCCCGGCCCATGTCTCCCCCTATGTGAAGAGCCCCTCTCCAGTGATGCTGGAGAGGGGCTCAAGCCCTGGTCAGGGCGGTTGTGGCTGGGGCCGGGGTCGAACCGGCGACCTTCCGCTTTTCAGGCGGACGCTCGTACCAACTGAGCTACCCAGCCACGGTGTTTCACGTGAAACACCAGCGGTCCTGACGGGATTTGAACCCGCGGCCTCCACCTTGACAGGGTGGCGAGCACTCCAAACTGCTCCACAGGACCAAGCGTGTGTGCAACAGTGTCGCACACGGTATTGCGTGCCCCCAACGGGATTCGAACCCGTGCTACCGCCTTGAAAGGGCGGCGTCCTAGGCCGCTAGACGATGAGGGCTATCGGCCCGCCTGGGCGCTTCTCAGCGCGTCGGGGACGTGAGAAGCATATGGGATGGCGAGGGGTATCGCCAAAACGGTTTACGGCGAGGTGCTCGGAGAAGTCGGGGAAGGGGAGCGCGAGGTACCGGTGATGCCCGGTTGGTTGTCGTCCGCCAGATGGCGGCTGACCTCCGCCGTCGTGAGCCCCAGACCCCCCAGCTTGATCGCGTCCCAGGCCTGCAGCCTGCGGCTGTCCCGGTCGAAGTAGAGGATCGAGGCCTCGATCGGGGCCGGGTACGTGCGCTCCACGGCCCGCAGCCCGCTGCCGCCGGTCGAGCCCTCCATGCGCAGCCGGGTGCCGAACGGCAGCAGCTCCGTCCCCTCGTGGTGCAGATGCCCGCAGAGCACCAGCGGCACCGTGCCGTCGGTCTCCCGGGCGGCGGACGGCTCGTGCGCGACCGCCACGTCCACGGGGGTGCCGGCCGTCCGCTGATCGCGCAGGGCGCTGGCCAGCCGGTCGCCCGCCAGCCGCTCGGACGCGTCGCCGCCGGGCACCGCCGAGCGGTCGGGGGTGAACTGCGGATCACCGATGCCCGCGAACCGCAGGCCCGCCACCGTCTCCGCCCTGCCGTCGTCCAGGACATGCACGTTCTTCATGCGCTCCAGGTAGCGCTGGGTGGTCCGCGAGTCATGGTTGCCGCGCACCCAGACGTACGGCACGCCCAGGTCCCGGATCGGGTCGAGGAAGCCGTTCTCCGCCGCCGTACCGTGATCCATGGTGTCGCCGGAGTCGACGATCACGTCCACCTTGTACTGCTCCACCAGCGAGCCGATGATTTTCCAGCTCGCCGGGTTGAGATGGATGTCCGACACGTGCAGGACGCGGAGGGTGGAGGGGTCCGGCCGGTAGGCGGGGAGCGTGGAGGTGACGTCGTAGAGCTTCGTCACGTTCGTCACCAGGCGCGCCAACTCCTTCTGGTAGACGTCGAATTCCGTGACGATGCTGCGGGCGTTGCCGACCACCGACGGCGCCGAGCTGAGCAGCCCGGAGAACCGCGGCTCCAGGACCGACTTCGGGTTCCAGGTGGCGTACGCCGACACGCCCGAGGCGGCCAGCAGGGCCAGGGCCAGTCCGCCGGCGGTCAGGGCCCGGCGCGGGCGGCGGTACACGGCGAGGCCGAGGGCCATGGCCCCGGAGACCGCGGCGACGCAGGAGCGTACGGCCAGGTCCAGCGTGCCGTGCTCGACGTCCCGGGCGACCTCGTCCTGCAGGCCGGAGAGCCGCTCGGGGTGGTCGACCAGCGCCTGCGACCGGAGCGGGTCCAGCTGGTCGACGTTCACGTCCAGGCGGACCGGTGCCACATGGCTGTCCAGGCTGAGCGAGCCCAGCGGAGACACATTGATCTTCGTGCCGCCGCTGAGGGAGGGGCGCAGCGCCATCGTCGTGTCCATCGGGCCGACCGGGGCCCGGACGTTGCCGACGATCAGCAGGCCCAGCCAGGCGCCGACGAGAACGACCGTGGTGAGCCCCAGGGCGCGCAGCCAGGGGTTGGGGCGGGCGGCGAGTTCCAGGGAGGGGAGGGAGCGGGGGCGGGCGGGGCGTGGGCGGTTCGGGGTCCGGTTCAGCATGGTGCTCAGGGCTGCGACGGGGACGCGGGCCATTGGTGCCGTATGCCCACGTCCCCTGGTGGATATGCGGCGGCGTTCCCGGACAATGACCCTGTGCTGGAGATGACGCGCGAGGAGTTCGAGGAACTGGTGGCCGAGGCGCTCGACCGGATTCCTCCGGAGCTGACGCGGCTCATGGACAACGTGGCGGTGTTCGTGGAGGACGAGCCGCCCGCCGACGACCCCGAGCTGCTCGGGCTGTACGAGGGCACCCCGCTCACCGAGCGGGGCGAGTGGTACGCCGGTGTCCTGCCGGACCGGATCACCATCTACCGCGGGCCCACGCTCAGGATGTGCGACAGCCGCGAGGACGTCGTCGCGGAGACCGAGGTGACCGTGGTGCACGAGATCGCCCACCACTTCGGAATCGACGACGCCCGACTGCACGCCCTCGGCTACGGCTGATCACGGTGGCGCGCACGGGCGGGGAAGCGTGCGCGGGGCGCCGATGACCGCATGGTGGGGCGTGGGTCCGTGTGCGGGGGCGGATGACCGCAGGGCCGGGCGTGGGCCGCGTGTGCTGAGCCGGGATCGACTCGCGTGGCCGGGGGGTGAGTCTGTGTGCTGGGCGGGGATCGGGTCGCGCGGCTGAGTGCGGGCCGTGGGGGGTGAGTGCGGTGGCACGCACGGGCGGGCGGGGGCAGGGTGTGCCGGGCGTCGATGACCGCATGGCTGAGCGCGGGTCCGTGTGCTGAGCGCCTATGACCGCATGGCATGACCGCATGGCCGGGCGGGCGCACCGTGCCGGGCGCGGATCGGGTCGCGTGGCCGGGCGGCGTGGGTGTGCGCTGGGGGCCGATGCGCGCGCGGCGCGTGTCCTCTTGTGGGCGGCGGGAGTTGGGGAGGTTGACTCCTTTCCTTGCCCCCGGAGGTGGCCGCCGTGCGCCCCTTGTACGTACCCGTCCGTCTCGCCGTCGCGGTACTGGCCGTCACCGCCGCCGCCGGCTGTGTGAACGTGGGCGACGACGCGGGCCGGGTCCGGCCCTCCCACTCGGCGGGGCAGCGTGGCGCCGAGGCGCCCGACGGCGGCCCGGTGCCTGGTGTGGGCGGCTTCGCCGAGGAAGGCGGCGGCGCCGGTGACGGCAAGCAGGGGCACGGCGGCAAGGCGAAGCGGGGGAAGCCGGGCTCGGCGTCGGCCAGCCCGTCCGCCGCGCGCAGCGCCTCGCACGCGCCGGCCGAGCCGGGCAGGACCGCCGAGCCGGGCGAGCCGGTGCCGACGAAGGCGCCGCCGACGCCCCCCGTGACCTCCGCCCCGCCCGAGCCGCCGGCCTCGACGCCACCACCGCCCGTCTCCGAGCCGCCGTCGGCAGAGCCGTCCTCGTCGGCGCACGAGGAGACGGGCCCGCAGCTGGTCCAGCGGGTGCCGGCACCGGCGGCGGGCGTGCCGGCGTGAGATCCGGGGGCCCGGCCGGTCGGCGACGCCGGCTGTCACGTCGGCGTGGCGGAGCGCCGTAGCGACGGAAAGGAGAGTGTGAGCTGTGCCTCTGCGGCTCGGTTTGCGTTCGGGGGTGGTAGGTGCGTATGGTGGTAGATCGTTTGATCCCATTTGCCCGGCGCCACCACAGAGCGCGCCGTGTGGCGCGTACTCTCCTTTGCCGTGGCGGACCGCATTGAGGCGGTCGTGAGCGATTCACGGAGTTGACGGGCGCGTGCCGAAGAGACTCCGGAAGGTTTCGCATTCGCATGTCCGTGTCCAGTACTGACCAGATCGTCGTGTCCGAGAACGAGATCGAGATCGAGAACACCACCGAGATCGAGAACGCACTCGTCGACGAGACGACCGAGGTCACCGAGGCCCCCGAGGCCGCTGACACCCCCCAGACCACCTTCGCCGACCTCGGCCTCCCCGAGGGCATCGTGCGCAAGCTCGCACAGAACGGCGTGACGACCCCCTTCCCGATCCAGGCCGCGACCATCCCGGACGCCCTGGCCGGCAAGGACATCCTCGGCCGTGGCCGCACCGGCTCCGGCAAGACCCTCTCCTTCGGCCTGCCGACCCTGGCCCAGCTGGCCGGCGGCCGTACCCAGAAGCACAAGCCCCGCGCGGTCATCCTCACCCCGACCCGCGAGCTGGCCATGCAGGTCGCGGACGCCCTCCAGCCGTACGGCGACGTCCTCGGCCTGAAGATGAAGGTCGTCTGCGGCGGCACCTCGATGGGCAACCAGATCTACGCCCTGGAGCGCGGCGTCGACATCCTCGTCGCCACCCCGGGCCGGCTGCGCGACATCATCAACCGCGGCGCCTGCTCCCTGGAGGACGTGCAGATCGCCGTCCTGGACGAGGCCGACCAGATGTCCGACCTGGGCTTCCTGCCCGAGGTCACCGAGCTGCTCGACCAGGTCCCGGCCGGCGGCCAGCGGATGCTCTTCTCCGCCACGATGGAGAACGAGATCAAGACCCTGGTCGACCGCTACCTGAACGAGCCCGTCCTGCACGAGGTGGACGCGGCGCAGGGCGCGGTGACGACCATGTCGCACCACATCCTCATCGTGAAGCCCAAGGACAAGGCGCCGGTCACCGCCGCGATCGCCTCCCGCAAGGGCCGCACGATCATCTTCGTCCGCACCCAGCTGGGCGCCGACCGCGTCGCCGAGCAGCTGCGCGAGGCCGGCGTGAAGGCCGACGCGCTGCACGGCGGCATGACCCAGGGCGCCCGCACCCGCACCCTGGCCGACTTCAAGGACGGCTACGTCAACGTCCTGGTCGCCACCGACGTCGCCGCGCGCGGCATCCACGTCGACGGCATCGACCTGGTCCTCAACGTGGACCCGGCCGGCGACCACAAGGACTACCTGCACCGTGCGGGCCGTACCGCCCGGGCCGGCCGCACCGGCACGGTCGTGTCGCTCTCCCTCCCGCACCAGCGGCGCCAGATCTTCCGCCTGATGGAGGACGCCGGCGTCGACGCGGCCCGCCACATCATCCAGGGCGCCGGCGCCTTCGACCCGGAGGTCGCCGACATCACCGGCGCCCGCTCCATGACCGAGGTCCAGGCCGAGTCCGCCGCCAACGCGGCCCAGCAGGCCGAGCGCGAGGTCGCCCAGCTCACCAAGCAGCTGGAGCGCGCCCAGCGCCGCGCGACCGAGCTGCGCGAGGAGGCCGACCGGCTGGTCGCCCGGGTCGCCCGCGAGCGCGGCGACGACCCGGAGGCGGCGGTGGCCGAGGCCCAGGCGACGGCGGCGGAGCAGCTCGCCGTGGCGGAGAAGCCCGCGGAACGCGAGACCGAGCGCGAGGAGCGTCCGGCGGCTTCGGCGCCGTACGAGCGCCGGGAGCGGCGCGGCTTCGACCGTGACCGTGGTTTCGAGCGTCGTGACGAACGCCGGGACGACCGGGGTGGCCGTGGTTTCGAGCGCCGGGACGACCGGGGTGGCCGTGGTTTCGAGCGTCGTGACGAACGCCGGGACGACCGGGGTGGCCGTGGCTTCGAGCGCCGCGACGACCGCCGTCCCTTCGACCGCGACCGTGACCGTGGTTTCGAGCGCCGTGACGACCGCCGCGACGACCGGGGTGGCCGTGGCTTCGAGCGTCGCGACGACCGCCGGGACGACCGGGGTGGCCGCGGTTTCGAGCGCCGCGACGACCGGGGCGAGCGCCGTCCGTTCGACCGTGACCGGGGTGGCCGTTCCTTCGACCGCCGTGACGACCGGGGCGGCTTCCGCCGGGACGAGCGCGGTGGACACCGGGGCAGCGACCGTCCGTTCAACCGCGACCGCCGCGACGACCGCCCGGGCTTCCTCCCCCACTCTCGGCGACCCTCGAGCGGGGGGACCTCCAGCGCCGGCCACGACCGCCCCTACGGCCGTCGTGACGACCACCGCGGCACCGGCTCCTTCGGCCGCCGCGAGGACAAGCCGCGCTGGAAGCGCAACGGCTGACACCGCATCGGCTGACAGGCACCGCATCGGCTGACGCCGAGTGAGACAGGGCGAGGGCCCGTACGACACCGTTCGTACGGGCCCTCGCGCGTACCCCGGGCCATCGATTTCCGGTCAGCGAGTGACGCATGTCGCGCCCCCGGTGGGGGAATTGCTGGGGGCATGACAGATGACGTGAGCGCCGGTGGCCTGTCGGACGAGGAACGGCTGGCCCAGCTCGGCTACACCCAGGTCCTCGCCCGCCGTATGTCGGCGTTCTCGAACTACGCCGTCTCCTTCACGATCATCTCGGTGCTGTCCGGCTGCCTGACCCTGTACCTCTTCGGCATGACCACCGGCGGCCCCGCGGTGATCACCTGGGGCTGGGTGGCGGTGGGCCTGATGACGCTGTTCGTGGGCCTGTCGATGGCCGAGATCTGCTCGGCCTACCCGACCTCGGCGGGCCTGTACTTCTGGGCGCACCGCCTGGCGCCCCCGCGTTCGGCGGCGGCCTGGGCGTGGTTCACGGGCTGGTTCAACGTGCTGGGCCAGGTGGCGGTGACCGCCGGCATCGATTTCGGCGCGGCCTCCTTCCTCGGCGCCTACCTGAACCTCCAGTTCGGCTTCGCGGTGACCCCCGGGCGCACGGTGCTGCTGTTCGCGGCGATCCTTCTCCTGCACGGCCTGCTGAACACCTTCGGCGTCCGGATCGTCGCGTTCCTGAACGGCGTGAGCGTGTGGTGGCACGTCCTCGGCGTCGCGGTGATCGTCGGCGCACTGGCGCTCGTCCCGGACCACCACCGGTCGGCGTCCTTCGTCTTCACCCACTTCGTCAACGAGACGGGCTGGGGCAGCACCCCGTACGTGGTGCTCCTGGGCCTCCTGATGGCCCAGTACACCTTCACCGGCTACGACGCCTCCGCCCACATGACCGAGGAGACCCACGACGCGGCCACCGCGGGCCCGAAGGGCATCGTCCGTTCCATCTGGACGTCGTGGATCGCGGGCTTCGTCCTCCTGCTCGGCTTCACGTTCGCGATCCAGTCGTACGACCGGGCGCTCACGTCCCCCACGGGCGCACCGCCCGCCCAGATCCTCCTGGACGCCCTCGGCGCCACGGCCGGCAAGCTCCTGCTGCTGGTGGTGATCGGCGCCCAGCTCTTCTGCGGCATGGCCTCGGTCACCGCCAACAGCCGCATGATCTACGCCTTTTCGCGGGACGGCGCGCTGCCCTTCTCCCACGTCTGGCACACGGTCAGCCCGCGCACCCGGACCCCGGTGGCGGCGGTGTGGCTGGCCGCGCTCGGCGCCCTGGCCCTGGGCCTGCCCTACCTCATCAACACGACGGCCTACGCGGCGGTGACGTCCATCGCGGTGATCGGCCTGTACATCGCGTACGTCATCCCGACCTTCCTCCGCGTCCGCAAGGGCACCGGCTTCACCCCCGGCCCCTGGCACCTGGGCCGCTGGTCCCGCCTCATCGGGGTGATCTCGGTGATCTGGGTACTGGCGATCACCGTCCTGTTCATGCTCCCGCAGGTCTCCCCGGTCACCTGGAAGACGTTCAACTACGCCCCGGTCGCCGTCCTGGTCGTTCTCGGCTTCGCGGCGACCTGGTGGCTGGCCTCGGCCCGCCACTGGTTCCTCGTCCGGCGCCCCGCCCCCGCGCCCATCCCGGCCGAAAAGTAACCATCCCCCCCACTCCGGCGTCGTCCGACGTGGCCGTGTCCCCGATACCCGATCGGCGACACGGCCTCGTCCGGCTATGCTCGGACAGGCAACGTCGCACGGGCCGTTAGCTCAATTGGCAGAGCAGGGGACTTTTAATCCCTTGGTTGTGGGTTCGAGTCCCACACGGCCTACCGTCCGCAGGTCCGGGGGTCTCCCCCTCCGCCCTGCGGCACAGCGCCCGGGACGGCTCACGCCGGCTCGGGCGCTGTCGCGTTCTCGGGGGGCTGTTGCCGGTACCTCTGTGCCGGTACCTCCGCTGTCAGTACCTCTGTGCCTTGGCCAGTTCGGCCGTCAGGTGGGGCTCGGGAGGCTTGTGGCTGATGGCGTAGCGCTCCGCCTTCCGCCCCGGCTTCACGTCCTGCGCCCCCACGACGACGGTCTCCACGACCTTGCCGTGGGAGTCGCTGAAGTCCACCTGGACCGCGAAGGACGCGGGCTTGTCGGTGCGGTTGGTCATCGTGACGAGGAGAGCGCGCACGTTGTGCGTCTGGGACAGGGGAACGCCCGTCATGGAGACGTCGTTCGTCGCGTTGCCCCGCCCCCTCACCTCGGCGAGCTGCTTCTGGGCCTCCGCGCGGGCGCGCTCGGTGTCCGCGGACACGGATGCCTCGAACTCGGACGCGCGGGCGGAGGCCGAGGAGGCCGCGGCGGAGGCGGAGGCGCTGGCCTCCGCCTTCTTCGACTCCGCCCAGGACGACATGCCGGACGGTGCGGTGCCGGAGAAGTTCGATGTGGCCGGCGCGGTCGGGGTGGTGGCGCTGCCGTTGCCGGTGTCGGTGCCGCAGGAGGCGACGGCCAGCACACCGGTGAGCGCCGCGCCCACGCCGTACAGGAGCGGTCTCAGGCGCGAGCGTGCGGTGCGCGACGGCTCGGCGTCCTGGCCGGTCACGTTGGGTTCCGACACGGCGACCTCCACGGTGGTGTGGGCACGGGGCCTCGTCAGTCCTGGTACAGACCAGAAATATGGTGATACAAGGTGAGGTGATGCGCGATCCGGCGCAGAGCCCTCCCGGCGGGGTGGGTGACGTCGGGAAGTGGCGCGGCGCCGGTCTCCGTCACGGCGGAGGTGACCCGGCGCCGGATTCCGCCACGACCGCTGTCCACGCCGCCCCGTAAGCCCTGAGGAACGCGCTGACACCGGCCCTGAGCAGGCGGTCCGTTTCCGGCTCCGGCAGGGGCAGGACGCCGTAGTGGGTCGTCTGGACGATGCGGTGCGAGATCAGGGCCGTGAAGTGGCCGGCGGCCACGGCCGCGTCGCCGTGGAGGTTCAGCAGACCGGCGTCTTCGAGGTGGGTCATCGCCTCGGTGAGGGCCCGGCCGACCGGTTCCGGACCGGCCTCGTGCCAGGCCCTGAGGACCTCGGGCGGGACGTGGTCGGCTTCCGCGTGGATGTGCCGGACCAGGGCGAAGTGGTTCGCGTAGTCGGTCATGAGCCCGTGGAAGGCGCGGGCCAGGGAGACCAGGTCGCGTTCCAGGTCGTCGGGGTGCGGCGGGCGCTCCGGGTCCAGTACGGCGTGCAGACGCGCCAGTTGGGCGTCCCGGACCTCGCTCGACGTCCAGGTCACGACGGTCTGGAAGAGCTGGGCCTTGCCGCCGGGGAAGTGGTTGTAGAGCGTGCGGGTGGAGACGCCGGCCGCCGCGGCGAGCGCGTCGACCGAGGCGCGGGCGTAGCCCTCGCGGCCGAAGACCGTGCAGGCCGCGCTCGCGATGGCCATCTGCTTCTGCAGCTTGCGCGGTGACACGTCGTGCCGTGCCTGCTCCAGCCGGGACTCGTTCGTCTCGCCCACGCCTGTCGCCCCTTCCGTCGTGACCCGCCCACTCTAGCCGAGTTACAACGGGCGTTGTAATTTCTACAACGAGCGTTGTACTTTCATGGCGGGCGGTCGCCGGAAGCGGTCGCCACAGCACCGACATCGCCACAAGGGGGACAGCTGTGTCCGTTTCTGATGCGCTTCGCGTCACCGTCATCGTCGGCAGCGTGCGTGAGCGGCGCCTGGGGAGGGCAGTCGCCGACTGGTTCCTCGCCACCGCCGCCACCGACCCGGCCCTCGAACTCGACGTCATCGACCTCGCCGAGGTGGACCTGCCGCTGGTGCTGCCCGGCTGGGGCGGCACCCCGAGCCCCGAGGCCGTCGCCGCGCTGAAGGACGTGTCACCGCGGCTCGCCGCCGCCGACGCGTTCGTGATCGTCACGCCCGAGTACAACCACAGCTTCCCGGCGGCCCTGAAGAACCTCATCGACTGGCACCACCGGGAGTGGCAGGCCAAGCCGGTCGGCTTCGTGTCGTACGGCGGTCTCGGCGGCGGGCTGCGCGCGGTGGAGCAGCTCCGGCTGGTCTTCGCCGAGCTGCACGCCGTGACCGTGCGCGACTCGGTCAGCCTGCACGGCCCCTGGTCCGGCCTGGGCGAGGACGGCGTCCCGCGCGACGCCGACGTGTCCGCGGGCGCGGCCAAGGGCATGCTCGGCCAGCTCACCTGGTGGGGCCGGGCGCTGCGGACCGCGCGCGCCGAGCGGCCCTACGCGGGCTGAGGGTGGCTGAGATGAGCAGTCCCCGGCCCGCCGGCCCCGCCCGGCCCGCTGCCTCCGCCGACGCGGCGAAGCCGGCCGCCGCCTCCCCGACCGCCCTCTACCGGGTCGTCACCGTCGTCGTCCTCGGCACGACCATGTCCGTGCTCGACATGACGATCGTCAACGTCGCGCTGCGCCACCTCGCGGAGTCCTTCGGCGCCCCGCTGGAGACCATCCAGTGGACAGCGACCGCGTACACGCTCGCGCTCGCAGCGGTCATCCCGACCGCCGCCTGGGCGATGGGCCGCATCGGTGTCAAGCGGACGTACGTGACCGCGCTCGCCCTGTTCACGCTGGGCTCCCTGCTCGCCGCCTGCGCCTGGGACGCGGCCAGTCTGATCGCGTTCCGCGCGGTGCAGGGGCTGGGCGGGGGTCTGCTGCAGCCGGTCGGCATGGCGATGGGCATGCGGGTCGCCGACCGGGCCCGGCTCGGCCGGGCGATGGGCCTGCTGGGGCTGCCCATACTGATCGGACCCGTCGCCGGCCCGGTGCTGGGCGGCGGGCTGGTCGACGCCGCGTCCTGGCACTGGATCTTCCTGATCAACCTGCCCGTCGGCGCCCTGGCCCTGGCCCTCGCGGTCCGTCTGCTGCCGAAGGACGCCCCGCAGGCCCGTGGCCGGGACCTGCCCCGGCTGGACGTCCCCGGCCTGCTGATGCTCTCGCCCGGCCTGGCCCTGCTCCTGTACGGCCTGGCCCGGGGCGGCGAGCGCGGGGACTTCACGGCACCCGGCGCGCTGCTGCCGACGCTCACCGGCGCCCTGCTCGCGGCCGCCTTCGTACGGCGGGCGCTCACCGTCCGCGCGCCGCTGCTGGACCTGCGCCTGCTGCGGGACCGTACCTTCGCCGCCGGCATCGGCACGCTCGCCCCGTTCACCTGCGGCTACTTCGGGTCGATGCTGCTCGGGCCGCTGTACTGGCAGCAGGAGCGGGGCCTGAGCGCGACGGCGGCCGGACTGCTCGGGGCGCCGGTCGGGCTCGTGGTCGGTACGACGATGCAGATCGCGGCCCGGCGGATCGACACGGCGGTACCGCGCCGGCTGATCACGGCCGGCTGCGCGGTGGCCGCCCTCGGAATGGGGCTGATGGCGTGGCAGACCGGCACGGCGGGGGTCGCGCCCTGGCGGATCGTCGTCGCGGGCATGGTGATGGGCGTCGGCGCCGGGATGACGCTGATGCCGGCGATGACCACCGCGACCCGTGGCCTGCCCCCGGACCGGCTGGCCGGGGCGAGCACCGCGCTGAGCATCAACGCCCAGCTCGCCGCGTCGGTCGGTACGGCCGTGCTGTCGGTGGTGCTGGGCGCGGCGGGCACGTCCCCGGCCGGCTTCCGGCTCACCTACGCCGTGACGGCGGCCCTGCTCGCCCTCGGCGTCTTCTCGGCCCTCCGGCTCCCCGGCCGCCCCGCGGCCGGCTAGGGCCGGTCTGCCCATGCGCGTCCTCGCCCGAAGGGGCGCCGCGCGGCGTCAAGCGCGTGCTCTACGGGTCCCCCGGCCGAAGGCTGGGGGAGTGCCGGCGAGGGGGCACCGCCCACGCCCTTGAGGCAGTGGGGGCGTGCAGGGTGTCGTGCGGCAGACAGGAACGGTCAGACAGGAATGGTCAGACAGGTCCTAGCCCGCCGTCAGTTCGGCCAGCGGGAGCGTGTGCTGGGTCTGGAGCACCTTCGCGCGCAGGTAGCGGACGTTGTGGGCCGTGGTGAAGACACCGGTCGGCACCCGGTCCCGTACCGCGATCCCCAGCGAGCGCAGCTGGCCGGCCTTGTCGGGGTTGTTGGAGAGCAGGTCCAGCTCGGTGATGCCGAGGGCGCCGAGCATCTGGGCGGCGGCCGTGTAGTCGCGGGCGTCCTCCGGCAGGCCGAGGGCGGCGTTCGCCGCGTAGGTGTCGAGACCCTGGTCCTGGAGGGCGTACGCGTCGAGCTTGTTGTAGAGGCCGATGCCGCGGCCCTCCTGGCGGAGGTAGAGCAGGACGCCGCCGCGGTCGGCGATGCGCTCGACGGCCTCGCGCAGCTGCGGTCCGCAGTCGCAGCGGGCCGAGCCGAAGACGTCCCCGGTCAGGCACTCGGAGTGCAGGCGTACCAGCGGGACCGGGCCGGGGTCGCCGAGGACGACGGCGAGGTGTTCGCGGCCGTCGGTGAGGCCGTGGAAGGTGACGAGTTCGGCGTCGGCGCTGTAGCCGTCGGCGAAGCGCAGCGGTACCCGGACGCGGGCACGCGGGGTGGCGGCGGGGATGTCGGGCATGCGGGTCCTCCGGGACTGTTGCTTCAGATTTGAAGCAGAGGTTCGCATGGACCCTACCCCTGCTTAAAAGTTAAAGCAATTGCGGCAGGCAGGCAGGCAGGCAGGCCCGGCCCGCTCAGGAGCCCGACGGCGACGAGCAGGACGAACGGCGCCGCCAGGGGACGTCGTCGGCACCGGACGCGTCGTCCTCGCCCTGCAGCCCGCGCGCGATCCCCGTGCAGATCTCCTCCAGCTGCCCCACCTGCTCCGGGGTGAGCCGGTCGAACAGGGTGCTGCGGACCGTCTCGACATGCCCGGGTGCCGTACGCTCCAGGACGGCCATCCCCTCGTCCGTCAGCACCGCGAGCGAGCTGCGCTTGTCCCAGCGGCAGTTCTCCCGGCGCACCAGGCCGTCCCGCTCCAGCCGGGTCACCACGTACGTCAGCCGGCTGCGGGTGATCTTCAGCGTCTCGGCGAGATCGGTCATGCGCAGCCGCCGGTCGGGGGCCTCGGAGAGGTTGGCGAGCACCGAGTAGAACAGGTGCGGCATACCGCCGTCCTGCTGGAGCTGCCGGTCGATCGCGTCCTCCAGGAGGCGCGAGGCGGCCATGTAGGCGCGCCAGGCGCGCTGCTCCTCGGGGGTGAGCCAGCGGGTCGTCATGCCGCCAGTGTAAGTTTGTTTAAAACTTGAACCAAGCCCGTCCGTCCAGACGAGCCCGTCCGTCCAGACGAGCCCGTCCGCCTCCGGAAGAGAGGGCGCCGATGCCCCTGCCGTACGTGCTGCTGTCCGCCGCCGTCTCCCTCGACGGCTACCTGGACGACACCGGCCCCGAGCGCCTGCTGCTGTCCAGCCCGGCCGACTTCGACCGGGTCGACGCGGTACGGGCCTCGGCCGACGCGATCCTCATCGGCGCCGGCACGATCCGCGCCGACAACCCCCGCCTGCTGGTCAACTCCGCCGAGCGGCGCGCGGCCCGGGTGGCGCAGGGCAGGCCGGAGTACCCGCTGAAGGTCACGGTCACCGCCACCGGCGACCTCGACCCGGACGCCAACTTCTGGCACACCGGCGGCGACAAGATCGTCTACACCACCGACCGGGGCGCCGGGCGGGCCACGCGCCTCCTCGGGCGCACCGCCGACGTCGTCCCGCTCGGTCCCGCCCTGGACTGGCGGACCCTGCTGGAGCATCTGCACGACGTGCGTGGCGTCGGCCGCCTGATGGTCGAGGGCGGCGGCACGGTCCACACCCAGCTCCTGCACCAGGGCCTCGCCGACGAACTCCAGCTGGTCCTCGCCCCGCTGTTCGTCGGCGACCCCGCGGCCCCGCGCCTGTTCGGGCCGGGGGCCTACCAGCCCGGACGGCTGCGCCTGCTCGACACCCGCCGGATCGAGGACGTCGTGCTCATGCGGTACGTGCCGACGGCCCCCGGCACCGGGGCTGTCGCCACCGCCGCCGACCGCCACTGGCTGCGGACCGCCTGCGAACTGGCGGCGCTGTGTCCGCCGTCGGAGACGGCGTTCAGCGTCGGTGCGGTGGTCGTCGCCGCCGACGGTACGGAGCTGGCCCGGGGCCATTCACGGGAGGGCACCGATCCCGTCGTGCACGCGGAGGAGGCGGCGCTCGCGAAGATCGACGCGGGCGATGCGCGGCTGGCCGGTGCCACGGTGTACAGCAGCCTGGAGCCCTGTGCCCGGCGGGCGTCCCGGCCGGCGCCCTGTGCCGAGCTGATCCTGCGGGCGGGGGTGCGGAGGGTGGTCACCGCGTGGCGTGAGCCGGACACGTTTGTGGCGGGGGCCGACGGACGTGGCGTTCTGGTCGCGGGGGGTGCGCAGGTGGTGGTGCTTCCTGAGCTGGAGGAGCTCGCCAAGGCGCCGAACGTTCACCTGCTGTGAGCGCCTGCCCGTCCGCCATGGGCCGCATGGTGGGCGGGCGCGGGCGCGGGCGCGTTGGGGCTGGTCGCGCGGTTCCCCGCGCCCCTGGCGGGGCACCGCGGTGGGCCGGGAAAACACTCAGGGCCCGGAATCCTTGGGATTCCGGGCCCTGAGCCTTCAGTAGCGGGGACAGGATTTGAACCTGCGACCTCTGGGTTATGAGCCCAGCGAGCTACCGAGCTGCTCCACCCCGCGTCGTTGTGACTCCAGTGTACGCCATGCGCGGGACCGCTCGCACACCCCTTTCGGCCCACACCGGTCGCCGCCCGCCCCGGGGGCCGGAAACCTGGAGGTACGTCGGACAAGTGGGAGACACGCGGTGCGCCCTGGAAAGGTGGAGGAGAGCCCGTACGCCAGGGCGGGCGGCAGGCTCCCCGGCGACCCCGTGCCCGACCCGGGCCTCGGGGACGAGCGGGCGCCGGTGCGCGCCCGCCGCCGTCCGAGCCCCCGTGCCCTGGCCCGCGCCCTGCCGGCCCTCCTCGTCGTCTGCGGTGTCCTGTACGGCCTGCTCGCCCCGGACGACTTCACCGCCGTCCCGTTCTTCACAGCGGCCCCACTGGTCGCCGCGCCCTTGTCGGCGCTGCGCACCACCGTCCTGACCGGCCTCGCCTCCCTCGCCGCCGCCTACGCCGTGCACACCGACGCGGGGGTCCATCCGGCCGTGGGCACCCTCACCGACGTCGTCACCGTGGCCACGGTCGCCCTGCTGGCCGTCGCCATCAACCGGGTGGTCCGCCGGGGCGACCGGCGGCTCGCCTCCGCCCGGGAGATCGCCGAGGCCGCCCAGCGGGCCGTCCTGCCGGAGCCGGACGAGCGGATCGGCGGCTACGAGATCGCCGCCTGGTACGAGGCGGCACGGCAGGACGCGTTCATCGGCGGCGACCTGTACGCGGTGCAGGACAGCCCGTACGGTGTCCGGCTGGTCGTCGGGGACGTGCGCGGCAAGGGCATGGGCGCGGTCGCCGCGGTGGCCGTGGTGATCGGGGCGTTCCGGGAGGCGGCCGAGCAGGAGGCCACGCTGGAGGCGGTCGCCGAACGGCTGGAGCGGGCGCTGGCCCGCGAGGGCACCCGGCGCGACGGGATCGACGCCTTCGAGGGGTTCACCACCGCGGTCCTCGCCGAACTCCCGCACGACGACGGCGTCGTACGGATCGTCAACCGCGGCCATCCGCCACCGCTGCTGCTGCACGCCGACGGCACCCTGCGCACCCTGGTCCCCGCCGAACCCGCGCTGCCGCTCGGCATGGGCGACCTCGGGCTGTGGCCGGACCGGGCCACCGAGACCGCCTTCCCGAGCGGCGCGACCCTGCTGCTCCACACCGACGGCCTGTCCGAGGCCCGGGACGCCCACGGCCGGTTCTACGACCCCGAACGGCGGCTCGCCGGGCGCACCTTCGCCGGCCCGGCCGCGCTGGTCGGCCGGCTCGCCGAGGAAGTGCGCCGGCACTCCGGGGGCGGCATGACCGACGACATGGCGCTGCTCGCCGTACGACGGCCCTGAACGTCACCGAAGGTGACCGGGCGAGCGCCGTACGCATAACATCTGAGTCACCATCAAAACCGAAGGTGGCTGCTGAACGGGATCGATGCTCGGTCAACTCGCCCGTTTTGGCGGGGTAGTGGCCGATAAATCGCCGGTAAAGACGGGAATGATCAAGCCGAACGGCTTGGAAAGTGACTGGCAGGTCTATTAACGTTCGATAACGCAGCGCGGTCGTCACAGCCGTCACAAGAGGCGGCTCCGTGCGCACGCGCCGAATCCCGCGAGGGAGCCGGGGAACCACCACCCTGGGGTGAATCACGCGGATGCCGCAGTGAACTCACGGAGTCCACGACCGGTATACGCGCGTAGGAGACCTTCCTGCTCCGAACCCGTCAGCTAACCCGGTAGGCGAAAGGAAGGAAAGGAGCACGCCCGCGTGGCGTCCAACCGGCCTGTCCCAGAAGCCCCGTTCATTCCGGCACAGCGCGAGCCCGAGACCTTCGGGTACGGCGCCTACCACGCCGAGGAGGGCCCCTGGGAGGAGTGGAACCCCACCGAGGAGTCCGTCGCCCCGGTGCGTGGCCGGCATCGCGTAGCCAAGCAGCGCGGTGGCTTCGCCCGCAGCTCCACCGTCCTGGGCGTCGGCGTCATGGCCGCGGTCGGCGCGGGCGGTATGGCCAGCGCCAACACCGGCAAGCCGCCGGTCCCCATCTCCCTGCCGGACCTGCCCTCGGTCGGCTCCCTCTTCGACGACGACTCCGCCGATCCCCAGCCGGCCGAGGCCGCCACGGCCACACTGAGCGGTGTCGGCGTGGCCACGGCCGCCGGCGAGGACACCGCCGACGCGGGCGAGGCGCTGCGCAACCGGATCATGGCCCAGGCCGAGCAGCAGCAGGGCCAGGCCGAGAGCAGGGCCACCGCCGCCGCGCTCGCCGCCGCCGAGAAGCAGAGCGCCGACGCCGCCGCCCAGGCCGAGAAGGAGGCCGCCGCCAAGGCCGCCGCGGCCAAGGAGAAGGCGGAGGCCGCCGCCGAGAAGAAGGCCGAGGAGGAGCGGCTGGCCCGGCTGGCCAAGCAGTACACGCTGCCCACCTCCTCGTACACGATCACCTCGACCTTCGGCCAGGCCGGTGCGATGTGGTCCTCCGGCTACCACACCGGTCTCGACTTCGCCGCCCCCACCGGCACCCTGATCAAGGCCGTGCACAGCGGCACGATCACCGAGGCGGGCTGGGCCGGCTCCTACGGCTACCGCACGATCCTCACCCTGGACGACGGCACCGAGCTGTGGTTCTGCCACCAGTCCTCGATCAGCGTCTCCGTCGGCCAGAAGGTCGGCACCGGCGAGGTGATCGGCCGCGTCGGCGCGACCGGCAACGTCACCGGCCCGCACCTCCACCTGGAGGTCCACCCCGGCGGCCAGGCCACCGGCATCGACCCGATGGCGTGGCTGCGCGACAAGGGCCTCACCCCCTGACGGTCCTCCGTGCGGGAATCTTTGCGGGAACTTGGCGGGAACGCCGCCCCGGCGGTGGGATGCGATCACCCACCGCCGGTGTTGACATGACGTATGACGTCACTTCGTAAACTCGGCTCTTCCGACCTTGAGGTCTTCCCGCTCTCCCTCGGGGGCAACGTCTTCGGCTGGACCGCCGACGAGCAGACCTCCTTCGCCGTCCTCGACGCCTACACCGCCGCGGGCGGCAACTTCATCGACACCGCCGACTCCTACTCCGCCTGGATCGAGGGCAACCAGGGCGGCGAGTCGGAGACGATCATCGGCAAGTGGGTCAAGGCCCGCGGCAACCGCTCCGACGTCGTCATCGCCACCAAGGTCAGCCAGCACCCGCAGTACCAGGGGCTGTCCGCCGCCAACATCAAGGCCGCCGCCGACGCCTCCCTGCGCCGCCTGGACACCGACTACATCGACCTCTACTACACCCACTTCGACAAGCCCGAGGTGCCGGTCGAGGAGATCATCGGCGCGCTGGACGAGCTGGTGAAGGCCGGAAAGGTACGGCACATCGCCGCGTCCAACATCAGCCCCGAGCGGCTGCGGGCCTCCCTCGACTTCTCCGACCGCGAGGGCCTCGCCCGCTACGTCGCCCTCCAGCCGCACTACAACCTGGTCTCCCGGGACACCTACGAGGGCCCCCTGCAGGACCTCGTCGCCCGCGAGGGCCTGTCCGCCGTCCCGTACTTCTCCCTCGCCTCGGGCTTTCTCACCGGCAAGTACCGGCCCGGCACGACCGTCGACAGCGCCCGCGCCGAAGGAGCCCAGAAGCACGCGGAATCCGAGCGCGGCCGGAAGGTCCTCGCGGCCCTGGACGAGATCGCCGCGGCCCACGAGGCCCCGGTCCCCACGGTCGCCCTGGCCTGGCTCGCCGCCCAGCCCACGGTCACGGCCCCGATCGCCTCGGCGCGGACGGTGGAACAGCTCCCGGCGCTGCTGGGGGTGGCGGAGCTGAAGCTGACGGAGGCCGAGGTGGCCCGGCTGACGGAGGCGTCCGCCTAGGCCCTGTCGTCAAACTCCCGTCTGCCGCGCGACGCCATGCACGCACTCTCGCCGCACCGGGCCCCGACCCAAGTACAACCAGTACGAGGGC
>NZ_JBFATL010000048.1:0-65527 GCF_040678315.1 Streptomyces sp. NPDC052721
TCATCGTCTTCCGTGTCCTCGCTCGCGGTCAGTTATCCACCGGCGGCACATCACGCCGGGGCCTCTCGGGCAGCTGCGTCTCTTCGTCCGCGTCCCTGACACCCTCGGACGCACCCGTACCCATACGAGACGCCGAAGAGCCAGTCGGCTTCGCACCAGACCGCGCCACGGACTCGACACTGGCAATTGGCCTGTCCCTCAGCTCCGATGGCCGTGACGCGGGGCTCGACATCGTCCGGGTCAGTCTCCTCGACGCAGGTCGATCATCCTATGCAGGTCGAGGTCGTGCTTGTCGTACTCCGTGTTGGTGGCGACAGCCCGCCCGAAAAGACCGGCTGCAAGAGCGACACTGGTCTCCCGAGTTCAGTTCCTTCGCTGACCGAGACCAATTGGCCTGGCTACGAGGAGTGACTCGGCCGAAACCCTCCCACGCCGTCGGTCACCCCATGTCATGAGGCACACGAGGCGAACCGCCCGCCCACGGAACGGGCGGGCCCGGCACCCGGCCCCCAGTACGGGCCATCAGACATAATCGCGTCCCATGACCGTATTGATGCCTGTGCTCATGATCCTGGTCGTGGCGGGGATCTTCGCCTTCGTCATCACCATGATGGTGCGCGCCCAACGGAACAGGGCGCGCGGCGTGCAGGAGAGAGCCGCCGCGATCCAACTCGCGCAGGAGCGCGGCTACGGCTACCAGCAGGCCACGTACGGACTGATCGACGGACTCTGCGGAACGGCGCCGCTGCCCGTCAGCGGGCACAACCTGCGGGCGGAGCACTACATCACCGGTGAGTTCCGGGGCCGCGGCTTCCGCTGCTTCGAGTATGTGACCGGCACCCTCAACGTCCACGACGGTCCGGGACGGAACCAGCCCGTCTTCTGGACGGTGTTCGCGGTCGCGGCGCCGGGCCCGGGGCCGGAGCTGGTCGTGCGACGGCCGCAGGCACTCGACGCGATGACACAGCGTGGCAGTGTGGTGCAGCTCGGCGTGCCGGAGTTCGACGAGGCGTTCCGGGTGATCACGGATGACGAGTGGTTCGCCCGCAACGCGCTGACGGGCGAGGTGGTGCCCTTCCTGACCGCGCAGCCACAGGCCGTGCAGGACTCCCCGATCCGGCTACACAACGACGAGCTGCTCACCTGGCGCCGCGGCCGGCTGAGCCCACAGGACTTCGACGAGCGGCTCGACTACCTGTGCGACGTGCTGGACCGGATCCCGCCGCAGGTCTGGTCGGCGGCCTGAGCCCGCCGACCCGGGGGCGTCAGGCGGCTTGGTCCGCCCGTACCGAGCGGACAAACTGCTTGAAGTCGTCCAGCACCGCCGCCAGCTGTTCCGGCTTCGCCGTGAGCACCAGCTCAATCACGGCCCGCTGTGACGGGCGGTCCACGTCCTCCAGGCCGAGGTAGACCTGGCTCTGCACCAGTTCGAGCGGTTCTCCGTGCAGGGTGGTCGACAGGCGCAGGTTCTGCACGACGCCCGGGGAGTCGGTCAGCCCCGGGATGTCCGGGGTCCCTACCTCTTCCTGCTTGGTGACCTCCACGGTGCCGGCCTGCCCGAGCCGCCGTACCGACTCGTCGGCGATCTGCCGCATGGTGGCGCTGTCGTTGCGCATCCCGCCGGCGATGGTGATGTTCGCCGTGAACCCGTCGATGGAGGCGGGGTGCAGCGCGACGAAGGCCGCATCGGGCGCCCCCACCTCGTCCGGCGGCGCCGACCGCCATCCGTCCGGCAACGAGAACGAGATCTTGACCGGCAGCGTGCCCGTCATGGTGAACCCACTTCCTTGCTGAGCCTCATCGCAAGCCTAGAACCACTTGCCGAGCGTGTGGTCGTACGCCGAGCCCGCGGCATCGCCGATGGTGTCCGCGGCGTCACCGACCGTGTCGATGACCTCGCCCGGATCGACGGTGACCTGGAAGCCCACCTTCCCACCGAGCCCGAGTCCGACACCGACTTCACCGCCGACGTGGTACTTGCCGTCGTCGCCCTTGCCGACGTCGACGCTGGCCGAGGCTCCCGCGCCGGCCCACGCCTCTCCGGTCACACCGGCGCCGATACCGCCCACGTCCGCGGCGGCCGACCCCTCGGCCTTCGCGCCGGCGAAAGCCTCCGCGCCTCCGTGCAGGCCGTCCTTGCCGATGGTGCCCTTCACTTCGGCGTTGGCACCCACCAGGGCACTGCCCTGGGCCTGCAGACCGAGAATGCCGTACTCGGCCTTGCCGCCGGCCTCGGCCTTGGCGAGATACGCGCTGGCCGTCCCCTTCAGCTCCAGGTTCCCGTCGGTGATGCCGGCGACCGCAGAGGCGTCATAGCCGAGCAGCGAGACGCCCGCGTTGCCGGACAGCTTGACGCCGCCGACCGTGGTCTCGCCCTTGGCGTCCGCGGACCAGACATTGGCGCCGCCGCTGACCTCGGCGATCTTCACCGACCAGCTGACCTTCTTCGGCGCGTTGGGGTCTTCCGAAGTGGCGTTGGGATCCTGGTAGCCCCATTGCCGCTTCCTCTTGTCGGCAGGGTTGTTCCCGTACTGCCACAGCTCGTCTTCTTTGACGGTGGTCTGGCCGAGCCCGAGATCCTTGGCCAGCTGGCGGGCCTGGGTCAGCCAGCTCGGGCTGTCCTTGGCGCCGCCGGACAGCTTCTCCAGCTTGGACGACAGCGTTCCGGCCTCGTGCTCCAGCTGGATGCGGGCGGTGCTGAGCACCTCCTGGGCTCCCGCGTGGTCGCCCTTGTCCCACTTCTCTATCGCGTCGGCCGCCTGCCCCTGCGCCCAGTGGAGCACGCTGGTGTACGACTTGATGGCACTGGCCGCACCTGCCATATGGTCAGACGCGATGTACCAGTTGCCCTTCTCGCCGTCCAGGCTCTTCCAGAAGGCGTCGCTTGCCTCTCCGTGCCAGCCGGGGACCTTCACGTCCCGCAGATTGGACCCGACCTTGTCGAACTTGTCCGACCAGTGCTGCATGGTGTCTGCGAGCTCGGTCAGCGCGTGTATGTCACCGGGAATGAGCTCCTTGGGGTCCTTCGTCGACCCGAGTGCGGCTGCCACTGCTTCCCCCGCTCTTGCCTTACTTGCCCTGGTCCGTCTTGACGGAGTTGGCCGCGTCCCGGACCCGTCCGTCCGTATCCGTCAAGGTGCCTGATGCCGAGATCAGCCCCGCCGCGCGCTGGGCCGTGCTGCCGCTGAGGATCTGCGCACCCGCCTGCCAGGTCGCGCAAAACGCCACGAACGACGAGGACGCCGACGAGTGACCGAAGGAGGAACTCCGTCCCGCCGACTCCTCCAGATCGAAACCCTCGGTCGGACGCAGGGCCTCGACGACGTCTTTGGCGCCTTTTTTGAGGGTCTGTGAATCAGCACCCAGATCAGGATCAGCCACGGCTGTCCTCCCCTTCATCAACTCCAGCCGATACAGCACTCATTGACGCACTCGGTGATCGGCGCGCGAAGTGTAGCATCGGCACCAAAGAGCATCAGAAGGCGAACGCAGCGATGAACTTCGACGACCTGCCGCATCCGACGAAACGGCGCAACGTGGTCATCGTCAACGACCGAGAAATACCGCGTCGTTACTTTCTCGTGGCTGCCGCCGGCGTCTTCGTTCTCTTCGGCGGCGCTTTCAGCGGGATCGTCTGGGCGAACTGGTCCGACGCCCAGGAGGACTCCCGCGGCGACGACGACGTCGCCGCCCTCGTCGCCCTCGCGCAGCGGCGGGGATGGACGTACCGGGCAAAGGTCGTGGGTGGTGCGGACCGTTACGAGGGCGCCGCACCCTTTCCTGACGTGTCGTCAGGACTGAGCGTCTGGGACTGCGTCGAGGGCCGACATCGCGGCCGTACCGTTCGCTGCTTTGAGTACCGCGACGTGCGGACCGTCCAGTCGGCGGGCCCTGGGCGCTCCCTCACGAAGACGTCGTACTACGCCGTCTTCTCGGTCACCGCTCCGGACGCCGTCCCTCTTTCCGTGCTCCACGCAGCGGACGCCGACAGCCCGCTCCGATTCCACAGGGGCGAACTCATCACCTGGTCCAGGGGTCGGCTCCGGGAGGAAGCCGTCCTGCCGAAGCTCAATTACCTTTGCGACGCACTCGACCGCGCGTTTGATTCCCGGTGAGGATATCCAGCGGGTCAAGTGAAGTGCCGAGGACGCGGGATGGAGAATTCATGAAGCTTCCTGGGTGCCAGTATGCTTCGGGCGTTCTCTCGTCCTGATACCCGGAATGGAGCCCCCCATGGCGATAGCCCGCCTGTCCGCAGCAGCATGGAGTCTTTCGGCCGTGGCCGCCGGTGTGCTGCTTGTCGGCTGTTCGGGATCGGTCACCGTGGAGAAGTCCGAGCCGAAGATCTCCGCCGGCAAGCTGGCCGACACGGTGTCCGAGAAGCTCGCGGCCCAGACGGGTCGGCCGAAGCCGGACATCACCTGTCCGGAGGACCTCGCGGGCAAGGTCGGCACCACCACCCGGTGCACGCTCACCGCCGACGACGGCAGCACGCTGGGCGTGACCGTGACCGTCTCCTCGGTGAAGGGGAGCCAGGTCAACTTCGACATCAAGGCCGACGACAAGGCTTCCCCGCCCGCGAACTGACGCCGGCCCGTGGCACGGGTGGAGCGGTGGGGCGTACGGCGGCGGTGCCTCGATGGCACCGCCGCCTTTGCGTGTCTCCAGTCCGCGAAAGAGGGAACCCGCGGTCAGGACGTCCGTGGGCCGCCGTGCGCCCGTCCGCCCCGCCTGCGCCTCGCGTCCCGGACCGCCACCGCCGTGCCCGCCAGGCCCGCCACCAGCACGAGGCCTCCCACGACCGTGTACGTCGCGAGGCGGCTGTCGCGTTCCTCGGCCGTCTCGCCGAAGTGCAGGGGGGTGACCGACGGGGCCTCTCCCCTGGCCATGCCGTTCTCGGGTTTCGGGGACTCGACGGGGTGCGCCGGGTCCACGTCCGTGAGTGCCTTCACGGGGTCAACCACGCCCCAGCCCACCAGCCGGTCACGTCCGGGGATCGAGCGTTCCGCGGTCTGTTCGATCTGGGCGACGACCTGCTGGGCCGTCCAGTCGGGGTACTTGGACTTCAACAGGGCGGCCACGCCGGCGACATAGGGCGCCGAGAAGCTCGTACCGTTGTCCGAGCAGTGGCCGTTGCCCGGGACCGTGGAGATCATGTCGACGCCGGGAGCCGCGACCCCCACGAAGTCTCCCGACTGTGAGAAGGCGGCGCGTTCGTTGTTGCGGTCGGAGGCCGCCACCGCCAGGACGCCTTCGTACGACGCCGGGTACGTGACCTTGACGTTGCCGCCCAGGCCGTCGTTACCGGCGGAGGCCACGACGACGACCTTCCGGTTCAAGGCGTAGTCGACGGCGTCCTTCAGGGTCGAGTCCTTCGGGTCGAGCGCCTCGGCCGTGTCCTGCGAGATGTTGATGACGTCGGCGCCCGCCTGGACCGCGTGCCTGATCGCGTCGGCCAGCGTGTCCGCCGTGCCGTCGCCCTCGGCGTCGTTCTGCTTGATGGGGATGATCGTGGCGTCCGGGGCCAGGCCCACGAAACCGGTGCCCTTCGCCGGGCGGGCCGCGATGATGCCCGCCACGCGCGTGCCGTGGCCGACCGTGTCCGTGGTGCCCGACTTGTTGCCGCGGTCTATCTTCTCGCCCTTGCGGTTCTTGTCGGGCAGCAGGTTCTTGCCCTTGGACGCGTCCACGGCCTTGGCGAGCTGCGGGTTCTTGACGTCCACACCGGTGTCGATCACGGCCACCTGGACGCCCTTGCCCGTGGACTGCGCCCACAGCTCGTCCAGGTTGACGCGCTGGAGGGCCCACGGCCGGCCCGCGTACGGCTTCGACGGGAACGTGCACTGGCCGTCGTCCGCCCGGGCCGGGGAAGCGGGCAGGGCGAGCACCGTGGCCGTCGCGGTGAGGGTCACCGCGGCGGCCACGACCACCGCTCGGGCCGCGGCTCCCGACGTCCTTGCCTTCAGCATGAGTCCGTTCTCCTCCGCGCGCCGCTACGAACCCTGCGGCTGCCGCGCCGCCGCCTCCGACAGGCGCGGGCCCGTCGGCAGGAAGGTCGACCACTCCAGCGGGATGGGCGTGGGGGTCAGCTTCTCGTAACCGAGGCGGGTCTGGGCGATCTTCGCCTCGGCCAGTTCCTCCTTGCGCTTCTTGGCGGAGGTGCCGATGCCCTTGTCGTCGGTGGCGCTGTCGCTGTTGGACTGCAGGGCGTAGCGCAGGCCCGTGTCGGTGACGAGGAAGACGCCGCCGGCCGTGGTCTCGGTGCCCTGGAACTGACGGTAGAGCTGGCCGGAACCGGCGGTGACGTAGGCGCTGGAGGAACCCGTGGGCAGCTGGGCGGGGAAGTCCTTGCCCACCCAGGTCGACAGGGTCGTCGCTCCCTTGGCGCCGACCGACCGCAGGACGTTGCAGACCGTGTTGCGGCCGCTGGTGGCGCTGGTGCCGTCGTTCACCGTCCTCGGCTCGTACGTCGGCCAGTTCTTGTCCTCGTCGAAGGCCGTGCTGTCGGCGACGGCGCCGGGGCTGACCTGCTGCGCCTCGCCGGCCTGGCCGACGCCGACGAGCTGACCGCTGTTGAGCAGGAGCGTGGCGGTGAACTCGGAGATACGGGCGACCTTCCCCCGCAGGACGACGTAGTACCGCAGTACCTGTCCGTCGTAGGCCTTGATGACCTCGCCGACCTTGTCGTACTGCGCGGGCATGATCCCGGCGTCGGCCTTCGCGCCGGGCGTGCCTTCGATCGGCGGGATGGCGATCGGGTCGCCCTTGTGGAGGGTGTCGAGCCATTCCTGGGAGACACGCTGCGGGGCGCGGCCCCGGGTGTCGAGGGCCTTGAGGAGTTCCTTGTCGCCCGGGTCCGCCAGCTTGTACGCCGTACCCCGCGCGTCGACGACGTACTGGGTCTTGCCGTCCGGACCGACGACGTACATCAGGTCGCCGCGGGTGAGCCTGTCGGCCCCCTCCGTCTTGGACCACTCCTTCTTCGCGAGGACGAACGCCGCCTTCTGGATGGCCCGGCCGCCGTCGGCGGGGCGCTCGCAGACCGCCCAGCGCTTGGCGGCTTCGGCCTCGTCCGGGGAGGGCAGGCGGTCGGGCGCGTACGGGATGCCGATGGTGGCGCCGTGCGGAGGCTTGCCGCTGTCCAGGATCTTCTCGTCGACGGTGATGACGCTGGCCTTGCCGGGGTCCAGGAGCAACTTGGCCGAGGCCATGTTGAGGACGGGGTGGAGCTGCTTCTGCTTGCCCGTCTTCAGGACGACGTACCGGGTGGTCGACTTGCTGGCGACGATGACGTGTTCCTCGGGGGTGTCCCACCCCTTGGGTGCCGTGGGGCTGAACATGCCGATCGCGCCGAACACCGCGAGGATCACCACACCGACGACGACGCCGGGGACCAGTGCGCCCAGCGGCTTGGGGGCGCCCTCCTCCGAGCCGGAGGGGGAAGGCTGCAGGAAGGACGCGAGCGTGCGGCGCTTCGCGAAGGTGTAGGCGTTGAGTTCGTCCCGCCGTGATGCCATCTGTGTCCGCTCTCTCCCCGTTGCGGAGCCGTGGGGGACCTGTGAAGATCCGTCCCCCGTCCTCGGTTTGCCTCTGGTGCCTCGACTGTCAGACCCGGCCCCTACTATGCCTGTTGCGAGGTCGTGCTGGTGGCACGGGTAGGGTGCTCAGGGCTTGAGGGGACCGGAGCGCAAGGGATTTCGGGAGAGTTCGGGGGTTTTGAAGTGATGGCTTCCGCAACGCGGACCCGGTCGCGATCGCAATCGGGGTCACGATCGGGTGGCGGGCGCCGGTCGGGTGCCCGCGGCTCTTCCTCCGGGCAGGGCGGTGCCCAGCAGGCGCCCACGTCCTACCAGGGCGCCTTCGCGCCGCGCCTGGAGTCCCGCTCGGGCCGGGGCGGTTCGTTCGCGGTGCAGCGGCTGGTGCTGCTGGAGATCGCGGGCGCGCTCGCGTTGTGCGGCTGGCTCGTCGGCACGGTCGCGCTGATCGCCGTCGCCCCCGTCTCCGTGGTGCTCGTGGTGCTCGCCGTCGTACGGCGCCGGGGGCGCTCCCTGCCGGAATGGCTCGGCACCCTGCTGGCCATGCGGGCCCGCATACGGCGGGCCGCGAGCACGCCGGTGCCGCCGGGGACCGACTCCGGTCTCGCGCCCGCCGTGGAGTGCGACCCGACCCTGCGCACGTTCAGCTTCAACCGCGGTGACGACCGCGACCAGCGGCCGATCGGCATGGTGGGCGACGGCGGCTTCCTGACCGCTGTGCTCCAGGTGGAGTCGGACGTCGACGCGCTGCGCGCGGAGCACGGGAGGCGACCGCTGCCGATAGCCCTCGTCCGGGACGTTCTCGAAGTCGACGGCATCCGGCTGGAGTCGGCGCAGATCGTGGTGCACACGCAGCCCGCGCCCGCGCTGCACCTGCCCCAACAGTCGGTCGTCGTCAGCAACTACGCGCCGTTGCAGGCCCAGAGCGGCTCCCCCGCGGTCCGCATCACCTGGATCGCGCTGAAGCTCGACCCCGAGCTGTGCCCGGAGGCGGTGGCCGCGCGAGGCGGCGGGCTGCTGGGGGCGCAGAAGTGCCTGGCGCGCTCGGCCGAACACCTGTCGAGCCGGCTGAGCGGCGCCGGGTTCCGGGCGAACGTGCTCACCGAGGAGGAACTGACGGCCGCCATCGCCACCTCCGCGTGTGCCAATCCGATGGTGACGGCCCAGGCCGGGCGGGGTGAGGCGCCGCAGCGGCGGACCGAGGAGTCCAGCCGCAGCTGGCGCTGCGACAACCGCCGGCACACCACCTACTGGGTGCGGCGCTGGCCCCAGCTCGGCGGCGCCGGCGGCTCGCTGGCCCAGCTGGTGGCACAGCTGACCGCGGTGCCCGCGCTCGCGACGACCTTCAGCCTGACGCTGGCCAAGGGCGCGCAGCAGGATGTGGCCGTCACCGGCCATGTGCGGATCACCGGCCGCAGCAAGCAGGAACTGACCGACGCGCGGCGCGATCTGGAGCGTGCGGCCCAGCAGGCACGCACCGGGCTCGCGCGCCTGGACCGTGAACAACTCCCCGGCGTTCTGGCCACCCTGCCGCTCGGAGGTGCCCGCTGATGACCATGACGACCTCACCCATCCCGCCCGCTCCGGGCCTCGGTGAGCGGCTGCGCACCGGCTTCGGTCTGCTGGGTCCCCGTCACCCGCGGCACTCTCTGCCCGTGGAGCAGGTGGACGCGCTGACCCTGCCCATCGGCGACGACGGAGTGGTGGTCGGCGTCAACAACGAGGGACAGCCCGCCATCCTCGGGGTGAACCGTCCCACGCCGTACGACATCGTGCTCATCGGCGGCCTGTGGACCGCGCAGGTCATGGCACTGCGCTCCGCCGCCACCGGTGCCCGGGTCGCGGTGGAGACCGGGCGGCCGCAGGCCTGGATGCAGATGGTGCATGCCATGGGCGGCGGGCAGAACGGGTTGTCCGTGTACGACGTCGGGCGGGTGCCGCCGCAGGGTGCCTCCGCCGGTACGCCGGTGCTGGTGGTGCGGGACTGCGGTATGCGGCCCCCGCGCGGCCGGGTGGTGTCCGGTCCCTGGCAGTCGGTGCTGACCCTGCTGCCGTATCTGAGCCCCGTCGCGCCCCGGCTGCTGCGGCAGGCGCGGCTCGCCGGTATCCAGCGGGTCTCGCCGGACGAGGCGGCCGAACTGGGGCGCACGATGGGGCTGTCGCGGACCGAGGTGGAGTCACTGCCGGGGCTGCCCGACGGCGTCACCCTGTGGTGTACCGACCGGGACCGGCAGTACGTGCTGACCCAACCCACCGACGCCGAGATCGGATTGTTGGGCACACCCCGGCGGATGGACTGAACTGCCCTTACTCATCCCTTTTGTTCAGGGTGTCGTACGCGGCCCCGCGCAGCGGACAGGCGTCTACGCGCGTGCCGTGAGCTGGTGTGCGGGCGCGGAGAAGTGGGCGGGCCTGCCGAGGTGCGGCTCCTGGTGATTAGGCTGGGAGCGGGCGCGATGGCAGGACCCGTGAACCGGCGTCGGTGTCCCGGGGGGAGAGACGGTGCATCGGACTGCCCCGAACGACTACGGACGACTCGGTACGACACGACATGGTCGCCCCGGCACGGCATGAGGGTGCTCGACCACACCAGGAGGAACTGTGAGCAGCGATCGGGACGGGATGCGCGGGGGCTGGGACACACCCGGCGATGACCAGCCCGACGCGGAGGCCGTCGAGACCACCGGCGAGTTCACCATCGACTACGCTCCCCCCGCCTGGTACACGCAGAACGCGTCGGGAGCGGGCGGTACGGGTGCCGGTGGTGCGGGTGGTGCCGGCGGTTTCACCGGGTCCACCGGGTCCGCGCCTGCCGGTGACTCGGGCACTTCGGCGGCTCCCGGGCTGCCGTTCCCCGCAGGCACGCCGGTTCCGGGCCCGACACCGCCGCCGGCCACCCCGCCGGTGGGTACGCCGCCGCAGGGTACGCCGTTCATTCCGGCGCAGGGGGCTTCGTACGGTCCGGCGCAGGGCGCGTCGTTCACTCCGCCGCAGGGGGCTTCGTACGCTCCCCCGGCCGGGCCTGCGCAGCCCGCGCCCCCGACCGGTGACCCCGTTCCGATGCCCCGGCTGCCCGAGGGCTTCGAGCCGCAGCAGGCCCAGCCCGCCCAGCCGGAGACGGACAACGGGGATCTGGAGAGCGGGGCGACCATGCGGTTCTCCGCCGTCGCCCTCAAGCGGCAGATGGCGGAGATCGCCGAGCGCGCCGCTGCCGCCGGGGAATCGGCCCAACCCGGGGGTGAGAGCACCGCCGGTTCGGAGGGTTCTGTCGGTTCGGAGGGTTCTGTCGGTGCCTCCGGTGCCGAGGGGTCCGTCGATGCCGAGGGCGACGTCGACCGTGCCGAGAAGTCCGGCGGCGAGGACGGCGCCGAGGAATCGGGTGGCGAGGCTGCCGCCCAGGACGGCTCGGTGGCCGAGGCCGCCGTTGCGGGGGGTTCCGCCTCCGACGGAGACGCCGCCGATGAGAAGCCCGTGGCGCATGAGAAGCCCGTGGCGCATGAGAAGCCTGCGGCGGATGAGAAGCCCGCGGCGGAAGAAAGCGCTGCCGAGCAGGCCGCCGCCGAGAAGGGTGACGCCGACGAGGGCGCGGCCGACGCCGTGCGTCCCGCCGTGTCGGAGGGCTCCGCCGACTCGGCGCAGTCCGACGCGGTGGCGCCCGCGGACGCCGAGGCAGCAGGCGCGACGGCCCAGACCGGTGCGCCTCAGCCGGGTGCGGCGGAAGACAGCGCACTTCCGGGTGACGGTGCCACGGACAGCGGTGCGTCGGACAGCGGTGCGTCGAACAGCGGTGCGTCGGACAGCGCGGCCCCGCAGCCCCCCGCGCCCCACCCCGCCCCCGGACAGCCCGGCGGATACGGCTTCCCGCAGCCGGGTGCCGGCCACCCCGGCGCCCAGCCCCACGCGGCTCAGCCCGCCCCCGGCGCCCAGCCCCACGCGGTTCAGCCCGCCCCCGGCGCCCCCTACCCCGCCGTACCGCCCGCTCCCCCGGCTCCGCCGGGTGCCCAGCCTGGCTGGACGCCGCCCGCGCCGCAGAACGGGCTGCCCCCGCTGCCGCCCTCGTACCAGCCCGCCGACCCAGCTGCCGCCGCCCAGTGGCCCGCACAGCCCGGGCAGCAGCCGGCCGCCGCTCCGCAGCAGCCCGGGCCGATGCCCGGCCAGCAGCCGCAGGCGACCGGCAGCCAGGGTCCCGCCGGCATGCCCGGCCAGCAGCCGCCGTTCCAGTCGCAGGCCACGCAGCCCGCGCCCGCCGCGTGGAACCAGCCGAACCAAGCCCACCAGGCCAATCCCGCCGGCCAACCGGGCCGGCCGGGCGAGTCCAGCACGCCGGCACCCGGCCCGCAGCCGGCTCCCTACGGCCCCGCTCTGGGCCCCACGCCCCCGAGCGGCTACGGCTTCCCGCAGCCCGGCGCCCCGGCGTCCGGCGCCCCCAACCCCCCGGCTCAGCCCGGCGGTTACGGCTTCCCACAGCCCCCGGCGTCCCAGCCGCACCCCAACGGCCCCACCCCGCCGAGCGGTTACGGCTTCCCGCAGCCGGGCGTGACCAACTCCCCTGCGCAGCCCGGCGGCTACGGCTTCCCTCAGTCGGGGAATCCCAACCCGCAGGCTCAGCCGGGCGGTTACGGCTTCCCGCAGCCGCCGCAGAACCCGGACGGCACCCCCGGCGCTCCGCAGGCCCCCCACGCCCCGGTCGATCCCCGCTCCGGTGCCGCATGGCCGCAGCCCGTTCAGCATGATCAGCGGCAGCCGACCAACCCCGGTGCCGCGCCGCTCGGTTACACCGCCGCCGTGGAGCTGTCCTCGGACCGGCTGCTCAACAACAAGAGGCAGAAGGCGAAGAGCGGGCGGCCCGCGGCGGCGGGCGGCCGGTTCAAGCTCGGCGGCAAGAAGGAGGAGGCCGAGCGGCAGCGCAAGCTGGAGCTGATCCGTACGCCGGTGCTGTCCTGCTACCGGATCGCGGTCATCAGCCTCAAGGGCGGCGTCGGCAAGACCACCACGACGACCGCGCTCGGGTCCACCCTCGCCACCGAGCGGCAGGACAAGATCCTCGCCATCGACGCCAACCCGGACGCCGGTACGCTCGGGCGGCGGGTGCGCCGGGAGACCGGGGCCACCATCCGTGACCTCGTCCAGGCCATCCCGTACCTCAACTCGTACATGGACATCCGGCGGTTCACCTCCCAGGCCCCGTCCGGTCTGGAGATCATCGCCAACGACGTGGACCCGGCCGTCTCGACGACGTTCAACGACGAGGACTACCGGCGCGCGATCGACGTGCTCGGCCGGCAGTACCCGGTCATCCTGACCGACTCGGGCACCGGTCTGCTGTACAGCGCCATGCGCGGGGTGCTCGACCTCGCCGACCAGCTGATCATCATCTCCACGCCGTCCGTGGACGGCGCGAGCAGCGCCAGTACGACGCTGGACTGGCTGTCCGCGCACGGGTACGCCGACCTGGTCTCCCGGTCCCTGACCGTGATCTCCGGGGTCCGCGAGACCGGCAAGATGATCAAGGTCGAGGACATCGTGGCGCACTTCGAGACCCGCACCCGCGGCGTCGTCGTCGTGCCCTTCGACGAGCATCTGGCCGCCGGCGCCGAGGTCGACCTCGACATGATGCGACCGAAGACGCGCGAGGCGTACTTCAACCTCGCCGCGATGGTCGCCGAGGACTTCACCCGCCACCAGCAGGCACACGGGCTGTGGACGAGCGACGGCAACCCCCCGCCGGTGGCCGCCCCGCCCATGCCGGGTGGGCCCATGCCGGGAGGGCCCATGCCGGGCCAGCCCATGCCGGAACAGCTCTACGGCGCCGGTCAGCCGTATCCGCAGGCCCCCGGTCAGCCGTATCCGCAGCACCCCGGTCAGCCGTATCCCCAGGCCCCCGGTCAGCCGTACGCCCCGGCGCAGCAGCCGTACCCGCCTCAGCAGGGTCAGCAGCAGCCGTATCCGGGGGCGCAGCAGCCGGGCTACCCGCAGCCCGGACAGCCCCAGCCCCCGTCACAGCCGCAACCGCAGCCCGAGCCGCAGCCGGGACAGCAGCCGCAGCAGCCTCCGCAGGCTCCCCCGGCGCCGCCCCAGCAGTAAAGGTCCACGCCAAAGGGCGGCCGGTGCTCACCGCACCGGCCGCCCTTCTCGCTGTGAGGAGTCCCGCTGAAGCTCGTTCCGCCGGAACGAGCGGCTACTGCTCCGCCGCCACGATCTCCCGGCACCGCTTCACATCGGCGGCCATCTGCTCCAGCAGGGCCTCCAGCGACTCGAACTTCGCCTGGCCGCGCACGTACGCGAGGAAGTCCACGGCGACGTGCAGGCCGTACAGGTCGAGGCCGACGCGGTCGATCGCGTACGCCTCCACCGTGCGCTCCGTGCCGTCGAACTGCGGGTTGGTGCCGACGGAGATCGCGGCCGGCATGGCCTCGCCCTGGGCGTGCAGATACCCGGCGTACACGCCGTCGGCGGGGATGGCGGTGTGCGGGAGCGTCTCGACGTTGGCCGTCGGGAAGCCCAGTTCCCGGCCGCGCTGGGCGCCGCGGACGACGACGCCCTCCACGCGGTGCGGGCGGCCCAGGATCTCGCGGGCGCCCGCGACATCGCCCTCGGCGACCAGGCGGCGGGTCAGGGTGGAGGAGAACGGCTCGCCGCCGCCCGCCTCACCGGTGACGTACAGGTCGACGACCTCGATCTCGAAGTCGTAGATCTTGCCCTGCTCGGCGAGGAACTCCACGTTGCCGGCCGCCTTGTGGCCGAAGCGGAAGTTCGGGCCCTCCACGACCGCCTTGGCGTGCAGCTTGTCCACCAGGACCTTCACCACGAAGTCGGCGGGCGAGAGCTTGGAGAACTCGGTGGTGAACGGCAGGATGAGGCACGCGTCGACGCCCAGCTCGGCCATGAGTTCGGCACGGCGGTGGTGCGGGGCGAGCAGCGGCGGGTGGCTGCCCGGGCGGACGACCTCGCTGGGGTGGGGGTCGAAGGTGACCACGACGGCCGGGACGCCGAGCTCGCGGGCCCGGTCGACGGCGTGCTTGATGATCAGCTGGTGGCCGCGGTGGACGCCGTCGTAGGAACCGATGGTGACGACGCTGCGCCCCCAGTCCTCGGGGATGTCCTCCAAGCCACGCCAGCGCTGCACTGTGACCGCTCCTCGAACCCTTGTCCGTGTCTACCTTGACCTCGTCGTGCAGGTCTAAGGGTGCCATGCCGGGTGGCCCGCGCCGGCATCGGCATGGGGGCTGTGACGCGGCGCACGTTCCCGCCGCAGCTCAGGCCGGTACGCGTACGCCCGCCAGGTTCTCGATCACGCGGCGGGCGCTGGGGCCGACCACGGCCGCCCAGTCGTCCGGGGCCTCGGTCAGCCAGCGGGCCATGCGGGCGGCGAAGCCGGGCACGTGCCGGCCGATGTCGACCAGGGCGCGGTCGAAGCGGGTGGCGCCCTCGGGCGTGCGGACGAGGAGCAGACCGGTGCGGTGGACCAGGCCGCGGGCCTCCTCCTCCCGGCCGCCGTGCTCCGTGGCCGCGTGCAGGACGGCGAGCAGGACGGACGGGTGCTCTTCCCGGGCGAGCAGGAAATCCAGCAGCTCACGGCGGACGGGGCGGGAGGCGGGGGTGCCGGGGGCGGCGAGGACGGTGGCGAGGGCAGCCCGGAGCTGTTCGGAACCGCCGTCGAGCAGGCCGGTGACGAGCGGAAGCAGGACCGGGCGGGCGGTGGGGCTCAGTTCGATGCGGCGGCCGACCTGGCCGGCGACCTGGCCGGCGACGGGTCCGGCGGCCTCCGGACGCAGCCGCAGCGCCTCCCGGACGAGGGCGGCGACCCGGCAGGCCAGGGCCGGGGTGGTGACCTGGGTGAGGCTGCGCAGGACCGCTCCGGTGTCCGGGCCACCGGCGCCCGGGGCGCACAGCCGGGTGCGGAAGGCCTCCAGGACCGGCTCCGGGTGCGTGGTCAGGGCCGGGACGAGGGCGCTGGGCGGGAACTGCGGGTCGCCGTCGGCGAAGTGGCGCAGGGCCGCGGGCAGGTGCCGGTCGCGGGTGCGCGGGTCGCGGACCAGCAGGGCCAGGGCGGCGCCGTGCAGGGTGCGGTCGGTGGGGCGGGCGAGCAGGCTGAGGGCGGCGTGGCGCAGCAGTTCGCGGTCGGCGTCCGTGCGGGCGTGGGGGGCCGCGCGCAGGGCGAAGGCCACGGCCACGACCCGGCGGTGGGGGCGCTCGTCGTTCGCCCAGCGGTCCACCGCCCGGCAGAGGGCCGACGGCTCCTCCTCGGCGAGGACGGCGAGCAGTTCGTCGGCACGCCGGTGCGCGCAGGTCACCAGCACCTCGGTGAGATCGTCCAGCGCACCGTGCCGGTGGGTGTGCAGCAGCGCCTGCGCGGCGGTGGCCACGGTGGCGTGCGGGGTCGCGGGCAACGGCCGCTCGTCCGCGAACCAGTGGGTGAGCAGCGGCTGTACGACGGTGGGGGCGGCGGCGAGCAGTCCGGCGACGGCGTCCAGGTACCGGTCGCCTGCCGCGGGCGGCGCCGGGTCCGCCAGGACGAGGCGGCGCAACAGGTCCAGGCGCTCGGCGTCGGGGAGGGCGAGGCCGGTCCAGAAGGCGGGGCGGAAGTCGGCCGGTACGGGCCGCTGGGCGCCGCGCCAGGCGACGACACGGTCCGCGAGCAGGCGCAGCACCTCGGTGTACGGCGTGGCGTCCGGGACCTGGAGCAGAGTCCGGGCGAGCAGCCGGGCGGCCCACCAGGAGCCGGTGTCGCGGTCCAGGGCGTCGACCAGCTCCCGCAGCCGGAGGCAGAGTTGCCCGGTCCCCTGCTGGCGGGCGAGGAGCAGCAGCGCCTGGACGACGGGGCCGACGCTATGGTGCGGCACCAGCACCGGCCGGGGCGCGCTCGGCTCGCCGGCGCGGTGCACCAGGGCCCGCAGCGCCGCGTCCAGGTCCAGGTGGGTGCCCTGGATCCAGTCGGCCAGCTCCTCGTGGGCGAAGCGGTAGCCGGTACCGGCCGGCACGAGGAGGCCCTCGGTCAGCACGGCGGAGGCCCAGCCGGTGCCGCCGCCGAGCCGGGCCGGGGCGGGGCCCCAGGGGAACACCGCCTCGAACGACTCCCGGTCCAGCTCTCCCCGCCCCGCCCCGAGGCTGCGCCGGGCCGCCTCGTGCACCTGCCCGGCCACCCGCGCCGCGAGCCGCCGCACGGCCGTACCGCGCGGCCCGCCGGCGGCGAGGCGGACCGCGATGCGCAGGCACATCAGATCGAGGTGGGCGGCGAACACGTCGTACCGGTCTACGGGCCCGGCGACCGGCGCGTCGGGTACGGCGGCCCGGACCTCGGACAACAGCCGCAGCACGAGCGGATGCCGTGCGTCCCGCTCACCGAGCGCACCGTCCGGAATCCCGTACCGCGCCCGGGCCCATCGCGCCTCACCGGGCGTGAAGTCCCCGATCCGCAGACAGGGCGGAAGGGGGTCGGTGGCGGGAGCGCGGGGGGCAGGGAAGGCCTGGGGCGGGGGCGCGGGGGTGCCGGGGGTGCGGTCCGGTACGGGGCTGTCGGCCGGCGAGGCGAGGCCGGCCGGGGGGTGGTGCGGCTCGGGGCTGTCCGCCGGGGAGGCGGGGCCGGGCACGGGGGCCTGCGGCTCGGCGCCCTCGGCCGAGGCACCGCCGAACGAGACACCGAAGGTGACCTGCGGCTCAGCGCCCTCACCCGACGCACCACCGAACGAGACACCGAAGGGGACCCCCGACTCGGCACCGCCGCCCGAGGCACCGTCGCCCGAGACACCGCCGAACGAGGCGCCGCCGAGCGAGGCGTCGTCGGCCGAAACACCGTCCGCTGCAACACCGTCCGCCGAAACACCATCGGCCGAGGCGCCGGGCGAGGGCGCGCGGCCGGCGACGGCGTGCAGCGGTTCGGCCGGTCCTGCTGAGGTGGGGGGCGAAGCCGGAGGGCCGGCCGGGGTGGTGTGCGGCTCACCGCCGCCCGCCGGGGCCGCGGGGCCGGCCGACGTGGACACCGGACCGGCGCCGTCCGCATGAGCGGCGGGGCCGGCCGACGCACGGGCCGGCTCGGCACCGTCTCCTCGGCCCCGAGGTCCAGTCGGCCTGCTGCGCCCCGGAGACACAGGGCTGACAGGCGCACGGTCCGGTCCGGGGCCGGGCGTCGGGGCCCCGGCTCCAGCCTGCTTCCCCAGCGGCTCACCGCCCTCCGCAAGACCCCTGACCGGCTCCCCCGGGTCGCCCGGCACGTGGAGGAGGGTCTGTGGGAAGGCCCGGCCGGCGCGTTCCCAGTGTTCCTCCCGGCAGGCCACCACCAGGCGGGTCCCCGTCTCGGTCAGCCAGGCGGCCGTGCCCTCGGCCCAGGCGGGCAGGCGGTGGGCGAGGGCGGGGGGCATCTCCTCGGGGCCGTCCAGGAGGAGCAGCAGCGGGCGGCCGGCCCGGGCGGCGAGGCAGGCCACGCGCTCGGGCGTGACGTCGCCGAGGTCTTCGGGCCGGCCGGAACGGGACGCGGCGATGATCCGGGCGGCACGCGCCAGGGTGCGGCGGGCCACGTCGGCCACCGAGTCGTCGGTGTCCCGCAGGCCGGCACCGCGCAGCCACAGCGTGGGGGCCGGCCGCTCACCCCGGGCACGGCGGGCGGCGAGCGCCGCGAGTTCCGTCGTACGACCGCTGCCCGGCGCGCCGACGAGGCCGAGCACGGGCCGGCCTCCGGTGGTGAAGGCGGCCAACTCCCGGGCTATGTCGGGGCGTTCGACCGGCTCGACGGTGCCCGGGGGGCTGTCTTGCGCCACCGAGGTCATGGTCAGCTGGAGGATGCCGGCGAGGTTGAGGTCGGCGCCGTACGCGGGCACGGTGGCCGCGTTGCGGGCGAGCAGGCCGGCGAGGGCGCCGTCGGCGGGCCGCAGGGGCACCGCGAAGCCCGCGTCGCGCTGGGCGCTGTGCAGGGCGGTGCCGAGGACGCCGACGACCGCGCCGGTGCGCGCGTCGAGCACCGGTCCGCCGGCCGCGCCGCCGCCCGGCCGGAGCGCGTCCCGGCCGGCCGTGCCGATGGCCAGTTCCAGCGCGTCGTCCAGGAGGTGGAAGCGGTCCGCGGCGGTGTACGTCACCTGCGTGGCGGCCAGCACCCGCGCCTGGCGCCAGCAGCCGGCGGCGACCTGTACATAGGTGCCGGCGTCGATCCGCTCCCGCACGGTCAGCGGCAGCGGCTCCACGCCGAGGCCCTCGGTGCGCACCAGGGCGAGGCCGAGGCCGGGCAGTGCGGTGACCGCGTCGGGGCCGACCACGCAGGTGCGGTCGCCGCCCGCGTGCAGCACCAGCCGGGGCAGGCCGTCGACGGTCTCGTGGCTGGTGAGCAGGGTGCCCTCGTGATCGGCGAGGAAGCCGAGTCCGCGCGGGCGGCCGGCCAGGTCCCGGATGCGTACGAGGGCGGCGTCGAAGCGGTCGGTTCCGGCGCCTGAGCCTGTGTCGTCGGCCGGGGCCGCGACAAGGGCCCGGTCACCCGGGCCCGCGCCCGGCCCACCCCCGGCGCACTCCTCGTACGCGCGCACCCCGGACGCCCGCACCCCGGATGCGTCGTCTGCGCCCGCGCGCTCCGCCTCGGCGCGCTCCTCGAACGGCCGCTCTTCGCACCCGTGGCCCCGGCGCCCGCTTCCGCCCCGCGGGCCCCGTTCCGTCATGGTCGTACCTCCCCGCCCGTCCCCGTGCCCTGGTTCCGACGGTAGGCGCGGGATGATCGGCGGGACAGATCACGTGAGGAACGCGCCCCCTTCCGCTCCCCCGGTTCACTCCGAGCGCCTGCCCGGACGGGTGAATGGGCGCGGGTTGCTGGATAACCCTAGGGGTGGGGGAACCGAGGGGGGACCGTGGAGCGGCGGCAGGGGCCAACGCGTGTGGCCGGCCGCCGCTCCACGGCAGACAGCCGGTCCGTGCGCGCCCCGGCTCAGGGCTCAGCGCCTCAGGCTCGGGCTCAGGGCCTCAAGGCCTCAGCGCCTCAGGGCCTCAGCCGAAGACGGCCAGGCTCTTCGCCTTGCCCCGGTGTTCCTCGACCAGAGCGAGGAACCGGCCCTCGGGGTCGAAGACGGCGACGGGACCGGCTCCCGCGTACTCGTCGGGGATCTCCAGCCGGACGCCGTTCAGCAGCAGCCGGGACCGCTTGCCGTCGACCTCCCAGCGCCGGAACGCTGCGGCGGCGGCCTCGGCGATCGGCATGACGGTCAGCTCCTGCTGGAGCTGGTCAAGCGTCTTCGCCGCGTCCAGCTTGTACGGGCCGACGCGGGTACGGCGCAGCGCGGTGAGGTGGCCGCCGACACCGAGGTCGGCGCCCAGGTCACGGGCGAGGGCGCGGATGTAGGTGCCGGAGGAGCAGACCACCGAGACCACCAGGTCGAGCACGGGGGTGCCGTCCTCGGCGACCGCGTCCCGGACGTCGTACACCGCGAAGGAGGAGATGGTCACCGGCCGGGCGGGGATCTCGAAGTCCTCGCCCTCACGGGCCCGCTTGTACGACCGTACGCCGTCGATCTTGATGGCGCTGACCTTGGACGGCACCTGCATGATGTCGCCGGTCAGCTTGGCGATGCCCGCGTCGATGGCCTCCCGGGTCACCTTGGAAGCGTCGGCGGACGAGGTGATCTCGCCCTCGGCGTCGTCGGTGAGGGTGGTCTGGCCCAGGCGGACCGTGCCCAGGTACTCCTTCTCGGTGAGCGCCAGGTGCCCGAGGAGCTTGGTGGCGCGCTCCACCCCGAGGACCAGGACGCCGGTCGCCATCGGGTCGAGGGTGCCGGCGTGGCCGACGCGGCGGGTCCTGGCGATCCCGCGCATCTTGGCGACCACGTCGTGCGAAGTGAAGCCCGACGGCTTGTCGACGATGACGAGGCCGTCGGGCGTGGTGTGCTTCTGGGTCATTCGGTGGCGTCGCCGTCCGTGTCGCTGTCGTCGTCCGCCGGCTTGCGGTAGGGGTCGGCGCCCGCGGCGTACGTGGCGCCCGTGGCCGCCTCGCGCACCTTCTCGTCGGACTGCCGGGCCTTGTCGAGGAGGTCCTCGATGGTCCGGGCGGTGTCCGGCAGGGCGTCCGCCACGAAGGTCAGGGTGGGCGTGAACTTCACCCCGGCCGCGCGGCCCACCTCGGAGCGCAGGATGCCCTTGGCGCTCTCGAGGCCGGCGGCCGCCGCCTTCCGCTCCTCCTCGTCGCCGTAGACCGTGTAGAAGACGGTCGCCTCCCGGAGGTCACCCGTGACCCGGGTGTCCGTGATGGTGACGTGTGAGCCGAGCCGCGGGTCCTTGATCCCGCGCTGCAGCTTCTGGGCCACCACCTCCCGGATGAGGTCCGCCAGCCTTTTAGCCCGCGCGTTGTCGGCCACTGGTCCGTCTCCCGTTCTTTCTCTTGCTTGCGTTTCGTGGTCAGTCGTCGTCGCCGTGGAAGCGCCGTCGCACGGACAGCAGTTCCACCTCGGGGCGGCCGGCGACCAGCCGCTCGCACCGGTCCAGTACGTCGGTGAGGTGCGCCGCGTCGCCGGAGACCGCGGCGAGGCCGATGATCGCCCGCCGGTGGAGGTTCATGTGGTCCACCTCGGCCGCGCTCACGGCGTACTTCCGCTGGAGTTCGGCGACGATCGGGCGGACGACGGAGCGCTTCTCCTTCAGCGAGTGGACGTCGCCGAGGAGGAGGTCGAAGGACAGAGTCCCCACGTACATGTTTGTTCCGGGTTACCCGCCGGTACGGGATCGATGGCCTGGAGCCACCGTACCGCGTACCTGTCGGCGGCTCGGCAGGGTTTCGTCTCGGCCGGCCGGACAGGAACCGGGCGGAAAACGGCGTGCTGGCCGACGGGACCGCAGTCCCGCCGGCCAGCACGAACCACAGGCCTTACGCCCGCGGCTTCTCCCGCATCTCGTACGTCGCGATGACGTCGTCGACCTTGATGTCGTTGAAGTTTCCGAGGTTGATACCACCCTCGTAGCCTTCGCGGATCTCGGTGACGTCGTCCTTGAAGCGACGCAGGCCCTCGATGGTGAGGTTCTCCGCGACCACCTTGCCGTCGCGGATGAGGCGCGCCTTGGTGTTGCGCTTGACCTCGCCCGAGCGGATGAGGACACCGGCGATGTTGCCCAGCTTGGACGACTTGAAGACCTCGCGGATCTCCGCCGTACCCAGCTCGACTTCCTCGTACTCCGGCTTGAGCATGCCCTTGAGGGCCGCCTCGATCTCCTCGATCGCCTGGTAGATGACCGAGTAGTACCGGACGTCGACGCCCTCGCGCTCCGCCATCTGCTGGGCACGCCCGGCAGCGCGGACGTTGAAGCCGATGACGATGGCGTCGGAGCCCATGGCCAGGTCGATGTCGGACTCCGTGACCGCACCGACACCGCGGTGCAGGACGCGGATGTCGACCTCTTCGCCGACGTCCAGCTGGAGCAGCGAGGACTCCAGGGCCTCGACCGAACCGGAAGCGTCACCCTTGATGATCAGGTTCAGCTGCTGGACCTCGCCGGCCTTCAGCACCTTGTCCAGGTCCTCCAGCGACACGCGGCGCGTGCGCTTGGCGAACGCGGCGTTGCGCTCACGGGCGGCGCGCTTCTCCGCGATCTGGCGGGCGGTGCGGTCCTCGTCGACGACGAGGAAGTTGTCGCCCGCACCCGGGACGTTGGTCAGGCCCAGGACCTGGACCGGCGTCGACGGGCCGGCCTCGGCGACGTTGTTGCCGTTGTCGTCGAGCATGGCGCGGACGCGGCCGTAGGCGTCGCCCACCACCATCGTGTCGCCGACCCGCAGCGTGCCTCGCTGGACGAGGACCGTCGCCACGGCACCACGGCCGCGGTCGAGGCGGGACTCGATCGAGATGCCCTGCGCGTCCTGGTTCGGGTTGGCCCGCAGGTCGAGCGAGGCGTCGGCCGTGAGGATCACGGCCTCCAGCAGCGAGTCGATGTGCAGACCCTGCTTGGCGGAGATGTCGACGAACATGGTGTCGCCGCCGTACTCCTCGGCCACGAGGCCGTACTCGGTCAGCTGACCGCGCACCTTGGTCGGGTCGGCACCCTCGACGTCGATCTTGTTGACCGCGACCACGATCGGCACGTCGGCCGCCTTGGCGTGGTTGAGCGCCTCGACCGTCTGCGGCATGACGCCGTCGTTGGCCGCGACGACCAGGATCGCGATGTCGGTCGACTTCGCACCACGCGCACGCATGGCGGTGAACGCCTCGTGACCCGGCGTGTCGATGAAGGTGATCTTGCGCTCTTCGCCGTTGACCTCGGTCGCGACCTGGTAGGCACCGATGTGCTGGGTGATGCCACCGGCCTCGCCCGCGATGACGTTCGTCTTGCGGATCGCGTCGAGCAGTCGGGTCTTACCGTGGTCGACGTGACCCATGACGGTCACCACCGGCGGACGGACGACCAGGTCCTCCTCGGAGCCCTCGTCCTCGCCGAACTCGATGTCGAAGGACTCGAGCAGCTCGCGGTCCTCCTCCTCCGGGCTGACGATCTGAACCGTGTAGTTCATCTCGTCGGCGAGGAGCTGGAGGGTCTCGTCGGAGACGGACTGCGTCGCGGTGACCATCTCGCCGAGGTTCATCATGACCGCGACGAGGGACGCCGGGTTGGCGTTGATCTTCTCCGCGAAGTCGGTGAGCGACGCGCCGCGGGAGAGACGGATGGTCTCGCCGTTGCCGCGCGGCAGCATCACGCCGCCGACGCTCGGGGCCTGCATGGCCTCGTACTCCTGGCGACGCTGCCGCTTCGACTTGCGGCCACGACGCGCGGGACCGCCGGGACGGCCGAAGGCGCCCTGCGTGCCACCGCGGCCACCGGGACCGCCGGGACGGCCGCCGAAGCCGGGACGGCCACCGCCGCCACCGCCGGGACCACCCGGACGACCGGCGAAGCCGCCGCCACCGCCACCGGGGCCGGCGGGACGGCCGGCGAAGCCGCCGCCACCGCCACCGGGACGACCGGCGAAGCCGCCGCCCGGACGACCGCCGCCGCCACCGGGACGACCGCCGCCACCGGGGCCACGGCCGCCGGGGCCGCCGCCGGGACGCGGACCCGCAGCGGGACGCTGCGGCATCATGCCGGGGTTCGGACGCGGGCCACCGGGGCCACCACCAGGACGGGGACCGCCCTGCGGACGCGGCATCGAGCCCGGGGTCGGGCGCGGACCGCCCGGAGCCTGCGGACGCGGACCGCCGCCCTGGGCGCCGGGCGCCTGCGGACGGGGACCGGCGCCGGGGGCACCGCCGGGGCCGGGACGCGCACCGCCCTGCGGGCGCGGGGCCTGCGGACGGGCCATGCCGGCGTTGCCGCCGGAGGTGAAGGGGTTGTTGCCCGGGCGCGGACCGGCCGGACGGGCACCGGGACGCGCGCCCTGGCCACCGGGGCGGGAACCGCCCTGACCCGGACGGGCCGCCTGGCCCTGGCCGGGGGCCGGACGAGCGCCACCGGGCTTCGGGGCACCGGGACGGGCGCCGGGACGCGGACCCTGGGCGGCCGGAGCCTGCGGGGTCTGCGCGGCCGGGGCCGGCGGAGCGGTGAACTCCGGGGCGGCCGGGGCCGGACGCGGCGCGGGCTTGGGACCCGGCACCGGGCGCGGGCCCGGGGCCGGTGCCTGTGCGGGCGCCGAGGGGGCCGACGGGGCGGCCGGCTGCTCGGCAGCGGGCGCCGTCGGGGGCTTGGGGGCCGCCGGCCTGGGGGCCGGGGCAGCCGGACGTGCCGCCTGCGCCGGGGAAGGCGCGGCGGGCCTGGGGGAGGCCTTGCGCGGGGCGGGCTTGCCGGCGGACTTGCCGTTGCCACCGCCCTGGAAGGCGTCGGTCAGCTTGCGTACAACCGGCGCTTCGATGGTCGAAGACGCCGAACGGACGAATTCACCGAGTTCCTGGAGCTTGGCCATGACGACCTTGCTCTCGACACCGAACTCCTTGGCGAGTTCGTAGACCCGGACCTTAGCCACTTCGCTCCTTTGAGGTCCGGGTTGAAGCCGGACCGTCGCTAGTTCATGGGCGTACTCATCGCGTACTCATCGAGTGCTCATCGCAATCTCGACCTGCTTTCGACTCGCGAGGTACCAGACCGCACGGGGTTCCGTGCGGCTTGTCTTACGGCGTTGCCTGCTCGGCAACTGTTGTCTGCTCGACGTATCGGCGCAACGCCTTTGTGTCGAGCGGTCCCGGGACGCGCAGTGCCCGCGGGAACGCCCGGCGGCGTACCGCCTGGTCGAGACAGACCAGGGCGGGGTGTACGTACGCACCCCGGCCGGGCAGCGTACCGCGAGGATCGGGGACGCAGGCGTCCTCGATCTCCACGATCCGCAGGAGATCGTTCTTGGCCGCCCGCTCCCGGCACCCCACACAGGTGCGTTCAGGGCATGCTCCGGCGTGCGTCCGGCCAGACACAGTTAAGTCTACCTCCCCGTACCGACCTCACCCCTTTGGGGCAAGAATCGAACGGCTGTTGTCGTGATCTCAGCGCCGGGCGGCTTGGATCTATTCCCCGGCGCCCGGATCCGCTCCCGGTCTACTCCCCGGCCTGCTCGGTGTCGGGCCGGATGTCGATCCGCCAGCCGGTCAGCCGGGCCGCCAGGCGGGCGTTCTGGCCCTCCTTGCCGATCGCCAGTGACAGCTGGTAGTCCGGCACGGTCACCCGGGCGGACCGGGCGGCCATGTCCACGACCTCCACCTTGCTCACCCGAGCGGGTGACAGCGCGTTCGCGACCATCTCCGCCGGGTCGTCCGACCAGTCGACGATGTCGATCTTCTCGCCGTTCAGCTCGCCCATCACGTTGCGCACCCGGCCGCCCATGGGGCCGATGCAGGCGCCCTTGGCGTTCAGGCCCGGACGGGTGGACCGTACGGCGATCTTGGTGCGGTGGCCGGCCTCACGGGCGATGGCCGCGATCTCCACCGAGCCGTCGGCAATCTCCGGCACCTCCAGGGCGAAGAGCTTCTTCACCAGGTTCGGGTGCGTACGGGAGAGGGTGACGGACGGCCCGCGCACGCCCTTGGCCACCCGGACGACGTACGACCTCAGGCGCATGCCGTGCGGGTACGTCTCGCCGGGCACCTGCTCCTGCACCGGCAGGATGGCCTCCAGCTTGCCGATGTCCACGAGCACGTTCTTCGGGTCGCGGCCCTGCTGGACCACACCGGTGACGATGTCGCCCTCGCGGCCGGCGTACTCGCCGAGCGTCGCGTCGTCCTCGGCGTCGCGCAGCCGCTGCAGGATCACCTGCTTGGCGGTGGTGGCGGCGATGCGGCCGAAGCCGGACGGGGTGTCGTCGAACTCACGGGGCTCCTGCCCCTCGGCGAGGTCCTCAGGGTCCTCCTTCGCCCACACGGTCACATGCCCGGTCTCCCGGTTGAGCTCCACGCGCGCGTGTCGGCGGCTTCCCTCGGTGCGGTGGTAGGCGATGAGGAGGGCCGACTCGATCGCCTCGACCAGCAGGTCGAAGGAGATCTCCTTCTCCCGAACCAAGCCCCGCAGGGCGCTCATGTCGATGTCCACGGCTACGCCTCCTCCTCTTCCTTCATGTCCTTCTCGCCGGCCGTGCCGGCGCTGTCCTTGCGGTTGAACTCGACCTGCACGCGCGCCTTGGCGATCTCCGGGAAGCCGAGTCTGCGGGCGGTGGCCTTGCGGCCCTTCACGCCGGGCACCTCGACGTCGATGCCCTCGTCGTCGACCTTCAGGATCCGCGCGACCAGCTCGCCGCCCTCCGCCAGCTGGAACTTCACGAGCCGGTCGGTGGCGCGCACGAAGTGCCGGTGCTCGGTGAGGAGGCGCTCCGCGCCGGGGGTTCCGACCTCCAGGTCGTACGCCGCGTCACCCATCGCGTTCGTCTCGTCCAGCCTCGCCGAGAGCGCGCGGCTCACATCGGCGATGGCGTCCAGATCCGCCCCCGTGTCGGAGTCGACGACCACGCGCAGCACCCGCTTGCGTCCGACGGAGTCCACGGCGATCTCTTCGAGATCCAGCCCCTGGGACGTGACGAGCGGTTCCAGCAGCTCTCGCAGCCTCTCGCTCTGGGTGGTGCTCATCCGGGTGACTCCTCGGCCGCGTGTGCTGTTGTGGGATGGGTCGCGTGTCTGATCAAAGGGTACTGCCTCCGGCAGGGGCCGGTTCGCACGCGAGGTCCGGGGCGCCGTGGTTCCCGGGCGGGCGCGGTCCGTCGTGGCTTGTCGCGGTCGGCCGCCGAGCCGGTGACGCGAGGCGGAGGGACTCGCGGGTACCGTGATCAACGGCGGGTCGGCGTTCCCGCCCGTGTGTTCGTACGAGCCCCCGAGGACGTCAGCCGTGCCGTACCCCCCGCTCTCGCGCGTGCCCTCGGGGCCGCGCAGAAGAACCCTGCTCGCCTCGGCCGCCGGTGGCGCCCTGCTGGTGGGCTGCTCGGCCGGACCGGAGTCCGGCGACCCCGGTCCGTCGGCCACGCAGCGGGCACGCGCGCGTGCGGCGCGGGACAGCCGGGGGCTGCTGGAGCGGTACGACGCCGTGCTCGCCGCGCATCCCGGGCTGGCGGAGCTGCTGCACCCGCTGCGGGCCCAGGTCGCGGCGCACGCGGTGGCCTTCGCGGACGGTGCCACGGCCACGGCTTCCGCCACGGCCACCGCCTCCGCCGTTCCCGTGCCGGCCACCGGGAAGGACGCCGTCGCCGGGCTGGCCGCCGCCGAGCGCGCCCTGGCCGGCCGGCGCGCCAAGGATCTGCTGGAGGCGCCGGGCGAGCTGGCGCGGCTGCTGGCGTCGGTCGCGGCGGCCGGAGCCGCGCACGCGTACCTGCTGACGGAGGGGGCCAGGTGAGCGACGGGACCGAGCAGGCCGAGAAGGCCGAGCTGACCGCACTGCAGGCCGCGCTGGCGGCGGAGCACGCGGCGGTGTACGGGTACGGCGTCGTGGGCGGACGGATCGGCGAGCGGCACCGGGCGGAGGCGCGGGCGGCGTACGACGCGCACCGTGCGCGCCGGGACGCGCTGGTGCGCGCCGTGCGTGACCTGGGCGGCGTACCGGTCGCCGCGAGCGCCGCGTACGCCCTGCCTTTCCCGGTCGAGGACGGGGCGACCGCGCAGCGGCTGGCCGCACGGCTGGAGGAGCGGGTGGCCGGCGTCTACTCGGACCTGGTGCGGGCCACGACCGGCGCGCGGCGGGCCGACGCGGCCGGGGCGCTGCGGGAGGCCGCGGTGCGGGCGGTGCGCTGGAGCGGGGAGGGCGTAGCCTTCCCTGGTCTGGCCGAGCGGTCCGGCGAACGGACGGGCGCGGCCGGCACGGCACCGTCGCCGTCAGGGTCGCCGACGCGTTGACCACCGGCCGGGCGGGCCGGGGCCGTTCCACGGGCAGCCCGTGACGACGGGACCGCAGGACAGCACCGGAGACGATCAGGAACAGGATCAGAACGGGAGACTCGGGCGGGCCCCGGCAGCACAGGACACGAAGGGAACGACTCGCGCATGGCTTTCGAACCGCCGCAGCGCCTGGTGCGGGCGCTCGGTGAGACGGCACCGGCCGGGGACGACTGGCTGGCGGGGCTGCCCACGGCGGCCGGGCGGGCCGTCGCCCGGCGCGAGTTGACCGTCGAGCGGGTGCAGGTGCCGGGCGGGCGCAGCAGCCTGGTGGTGCTGGTACGGCGGGCGGACGGCACCCCGGCCGTGCTGAAGCTGGCGCCGCCCCGGGCCCGCCCGGAGAGCGAGCGGGCGGCGCTGGCGCACTGGGGCGGGCTGGGCGCCGTACAGCTGCTGGAAGCCGAGGCGGAGGACGGGGCGCTGCTGCTGGAGCGGCTGCATCCGGATGTGTCGGTGCGGTCGTTGCCGGAGGCGAAGGCGCTGCTGGAGGCGGCGGGGACGCTGCGCAGGCTGTGGGTCGCGCCGCCGGCCGGGGCTGTCTTCGAGACCGTCGCCGAGCGGACCGGGCGGCAGGCGGCGGCGATGCGGGCGAGCGCCGGGAGCGATCCGGAGGCGGCCCCGCTGGTGGCGGCGGCCCTCGCCGCCCGTACGGAGCTGCTGGCCGCGCCGCCCGAGCAGCTGCTGCTGCACGGCACGTTCCGGCAGAGCAAGGTGCTCTCCGGGGAGCGGATGCCCTGGCTGGCGGTGGGCCCGGATCCGGTGGTCGGCGAGAGCGCCTTCGATCTGGCGCGGCTGGTGCGGGACCGGGTGGAGGATCTGATCGCGGCGCCGTCCGGGCCGTCCACCACCCGGCGCCGGATCAAGCGGCTCGCCGAGTCGCTGGAGGTCGACCAGGAACGGCTGCGGGGCTGGACGCTGTTCCGGGCGGTGGAGTCCGGGGTCCGGGCCCGCCGGGTCGGCCGTGAGAAGGACGCGGAACTCCTGCTGGAGTTCGCGAGCTGGCTCTAGGTGAGCGGGGGCGGCTGTCCGCTGTCCGTCCCCGGGCTCACGGAACAACCCCGGCCCGCCGGACCTCCCGGGTAGTGCCCGGGAGGTCCCTTACTGCTGCTTACCGCGCGGTCAGGCGGGCGATCGCGTCCTCGACCGTCAGTTCCTCGCGCTCGCCGGTCTTGCGGTCCTTCAGCTCCAGGACGCCCTCGCCGGAGCGGCGGCCGGCGACCAGGATCTGCGGGACGCCGATCAGCTCCGCGTCGGTGAACTTCACGCCCGGGGAGACCCCGGCCCGGTCGTCCACCAGGACGCGGACGCCCGCGGCGGCGAGCTTCTCGGAGACGTCGAGGGCCAGTTCGGTCTGGAGCGCCTTTCCGGCGGCGACGACGTGCACGTCGGCCGGGGCGATCTCCTTGGGCCAGACCAGGCCGTGCTCGTCGGCGGTCTGCTCGGCGAGCGCGGCGACGGCACGGGAGACGCCGATGCCGTAGGAGCCCATGGTGACGCGGACCGGCTTGCCGTTCTGGCCGAGGACGTCCAGCTTGAGGGCGTCGGTGTACTTGCGGCCCAGCTGGAAGATGTGGCCGATCTCGATGGCGCGGTCCAGCTTCAGGCCGGTGCCGCACTTGGGGCAGGGGTCGCCCTCCTGGACCACCACGACGTCCACGTACTCGTCGACCTCGAAGTCCCGGCCGGCGACGACGTTCTTGGCGTGCGTGTGTTCCTTGTTGGCGCCGGTGATCCAGGCGGTCCCGGGGGCCACGCGCGGGTCGGCGATGTACGTGACCTTCTCGCCCAGGCCCTGCGGGCCGACGTAGCCCCGGACCAGGTCGCCGCGCTCGGCGAAGTCCGCCTCGGTGACCATCTCGACGGCGGCCGGGGCGAAGTGCGCCTCGACCTTGCCCAGGTCCACCTCGCGGTCCCCGGGCACGCCGACGGCGACGATCTCGCCGTCCACCTTGACCAGCAGGTTCTTCAGCGTGGCGGAGGCCGGGACGCCGAGTGAGGCGGCCAGCGTCTCGATGGTCGGGGTGTCGGGCGTCGGGATGTCCTCGGCGGCGGGTACGTCCGAGGCGTCCACCGGCTTCAGCTCGTACGTGATCGCCTCCGTGTTGGCGGCGAAGTCGCAGTTCGGGCAGTCGGCGAAGGTGTCCTCGCCGGCCTCGGCGGGGGCGAGGAACTCCTCGGACTTGGAGCCGCCCATGGCGCCGGCGGTGGCCGCGACGATGCGGTAGTCGAGGCCGAGGCGCGCGAAGACGCGCCGGTAGGCCTCGCGGTGCAGGGCGTAGGACCGGCCGAGGCCCTCGTCGTCCAGGTCGAAGGAGTACGAGTCCTTCATCAGGAACTCGCGGCCGCGCAGGATGCCGGCGCGGGGCCGGGCCTCGTCGCGGAACTTGGTCTGGATCTGGTACAGGATCACCGGCAGGTCCTTGTAGGACGTGCACTGGTCCTTGACCAGGAGGGTGAAGATCTCCTCGTGGGTGGGGCCGAGGAGGTAGTCGCCGCCCTTGCGGTCCTTGAGCCGGAACAGCTCCTGGCCGTACTCGTCCCAGCGGCCGGTGGCCTCGTAGGGCTCACGCGGCAGCAGGGCGGGCAGCGTGACCTCCTGGGCGCCGATGGCGTCCATCTCCTCGCGGACGACGCGCTCGACGTTGGCGAGGACCTTCTTGCCGAGGGGCAGCCAGCTCCAGATGCCGGCGGCCGTGCGGCGGACGTAGCCGGCGCGGACGAGGAGCTTGTGGCTGAGGACCTCGGCGTCCGCCGGGTCGTCGCGCAGCGTCTTCGCCATCAACTGGGACATGCGCTGGACCGGTGCGTTGGCCATGGTTCTCGTACTCCTGCCGGGAAAGGTTGATGGCATGGAGGTTAGCCGGGCCGCCTGTGCCGGTGGAAATCGGTTATCGCCGGCGCAGCGGCAGGGGGGCGCCCATCACGGCGTACGGCCTCGGTGCGCTCGGGAAGTGGACCTGGCGGGCGAGGTCGACGTAGCCGAGGGAGTGGTAGAGGCCGCGGGCGGGGCTGTCGGTGTCGATCGCGGAGAGGATCGAGCGGGGTTCGTCCGCGGTGTCGGTGATGGTGGTGATCAGACGCCGGCCGATGCCGCGGTTCTGGTGGTCGGGGTGGACGTGCAGCTCCGTGATGACGAAGGAGTCGTCCAGCCAGAAGTCGTTGCCGCCCGCGCGCAGATAGGGCTCGACGACGGTGGACCACCAGTGGGTACGGCTGTTGGGCATGCCGTAGACGAACCCGACGAGCCGTCCCCGGACGGTGGCACCGTAGGCGCGCGCGCCGCGGTACTGCATGTGCCGCTGGACGATCTGGCGGCGTACGGCGACTTCGTCCGGGCCGAGCCCGAAGGCGACGGCCTGGACGGCCAGGGCCTCGTCCACGTGGGCGGTGAGGTCCAGGGGGCCGATCACGAGGTCCATGCCGGGAGCGTACAGGGCGGTCAGAAGAGGACGCTCATGAAGGCTCCCACCTCGTGGAAGCCCACCCTGCGGTACGTCCTGCGCGCCGCGGTGTTGAAGTCGTTCACGTACAGGCTGACCACCGGGGCCACATCGGCCAGGGCATAGCGCAGTACGGCCGCCATGCCGGGGGCCGCCAGGCCCCTGCCCCGGTACTCGGGGGCGACCCACACGCCCTGGATCTGGCAGGCGTGGGGAGTCGCCGCGCCGATCTCCGCCTTGAACACGACCCGGCCCTGGTCGTCGACGCGGGCGAACGAGCGGCCGGAGCCGACGAGTTCGGCGACCCGGGCCTGGTAGAGCAGGCCGCCGTCGCCGGCCAGCGGGGAGACGCCGACCTCCTCGGTGAACATCGCCACGCACGCCGGCATGATCGTCTCCATTTCGTCCTTGCGGACGCGGCGGACGTACGGGTCCGGGGTGATGTCGGCCGGCATGCGGTCGGTGACCATCAGCGGCTGGTGGGCGCGGACCTCGCGGGCCGGGCCCCAGTGCGGCTCCAGCAGTCGCCACAGCGCGGCGGTGGGTTCGGCGGGGCCGACGATGGAGGAGCAGCGCCGGCCGGCCCGCCGGGCGCGGTCGGCGAAGGCGCGGACGGCGCGGGGGGTGGCGCAGACGGGGACGAGGTTGGCGCCCGCGTAGCACAGGGAGGTGAGCATGCCGTCCTCGTACCAGCCCCACATCTCGCCGCCGAGCCGCCAGGGGTCGAGGCCCGCGACCTGGACCCGCGAGGTCACGAAGGCGTTCGCGACCGGCTCGCGGTCGAGGACGGCGAGCGCGGCGTCCAGGTCGCTCGGTTCGAGCACTCGTGAGGTGGTCTGGGTCAACACGTGCGGGGGCCTCACGCTGGGGGTCTGCTGATCTCCGCACTATAGCTGCGCTGCTTCGCCGTGTGCCTGCCAGCCCGGGTGGCTCTGAAGCGCTGGGGTGCCGGCCGGTCAGTGGCGTGTCGCGCCCACGCGGCGGAGCCGCACGTCCAGCACAGCCCCGCGCCCCCTGCGGGGGCGCGGTCCCCCGGTGCCGAAAAGCTCAGCTCGCCACCGAAACCGACGGTTCGCCTGAGGCTACGCCCTCGGCTTCCATCTGCTCCGCCAGCTTCATGGCCTCCTCGATGAGGGTTTCCACGATCTTGGACTCGGGGACGGTCTTGATGACCTCGCCCTTGACGAAGATCTGGCCCTTGCCGTTGCCGGAGGCGACGCCGAGGTCGGCCTCGCGGGCCTCGCCGGGGCCGTTGACGACGCAGCCCATGACGGCGACGCGGAGCGGGACCTCCATGCCGGTCAGGCCGGCGGTGACCTCTTCGGCGAGCTTGTAGACGTCGACCTGGGCACGGCCGCAGGACGGGCAGGAGACGATCTCCAGGCCGCGCTGGCGCAGGCCGAGCGACTGGAGGATCTGGAGGCCGACCTTGACCTCCTCGACCGGCGGGGCCGAGAGGGAGACCCGGATCGTGTCGCCGATGCCCTGGGAGAGCAGGGCGCCGAAGGCGACGGCCGACTTGATCGTGCCCTGGAAGGCCGGGCCGGCCTCGGTGACGCCGAGGTGGAGGGGGTAGTCGCACTGTTCGGCGAGCTGCCGGTAGGCCTCGATCATGACGACCGGGTCGTTGTGCTTGACGGAGATCTTGATGTCGCGGAAGTCGTGCTCCTCGAAGAGGGACGCCTCCCACAGGGCCGACTCGACCAGGGCCTCGGGGGTGGCCTTGCCGTACTTCTGGAGCAGGCGCTTGTCCAGGGAGCCGGCGTTGACGCCGATGCGGATCGGGGTGCCGTGGTCCTTGGCGGCCTTGGCGATCTCCCTGACCTTGTCGTCGAACTGCTTGATGTTGCCGGGGTTGACGCGGACGGCGGCGCAGCCGGCCTCGATGGCGGCGAAGACGTACTTGGGCTGGAAGTGGATGTCCGCGATCACCGGGATCTGGGACTTCTTCGCGATGGTGGCGAGGGCGTCGGCGTCGTCCTGGGTGGGGCAGGCCACACGGACGATCTGGCAGCCGGAGGCGGTCAGCTCGGCGATCTGCTGGAGGGTGGCGCCGATGTCGGACGTGCGGGTCGTGGTCATCGACTGGACCGAGACGGGCGCGTCTCCGCCGACCGCCACGCTTCCGACCTGGATCTGCCGGCTCTTCCGGCGCTCGGCGAGCTTGGTCGGAACGGACGGCATGCCGAGAGAAATCGCAGTCATCTGCTGTGCAACCCCAAGTCGTGGATCAAGGTCCGGTCCCGTGCAACGGCGGGCTCCAGGCTTTGAGATTACGGCACCGGGCCCCGCGTCAGCACATCCCACCCGTAAACACACCCTGAGGAACGCGGCCCGGAACCTGAGGGGTCCGGGCCGCGTGGAACGGCGGGTGGTTAGGAGATTTTCACCGGGTTGACCACGTCGGCGATCAGCACCAGGACGGTGAAGCAGACGAAGATCCCGGCCACCACGTACGCCACCGGCATCAGCTTGGCGACGTCGAACGGTCCGGGGTCGGGCCGGCGCAGCACCCGGGCCACGTTCCGCCGCAGCGACTCCCACAGGGCGCCCGCGATGTGCCCGCCGTCGAGCGGGAGCAGCGGGAGCATGTTGAACAGGAACAGGGAGAGGTTGAAGCCGGCCAGGACGAACACGAACATGGCCAGCTGCTGTGAGGCCGGGATGTCCAGGGTGGCGATCTCGCCGGTGACCCGGGCGGCGCCCACGATGCCCATCGGGGAGTCCGGCTCGCGCGGGCCGTCGCCGAAGGCCGCGTCCCACAGGGCCGGGATCTTGCCGGGCAGGGCGACGAGGGAGTCGACGGCGTCCCCGACCCGGTCGGTCATCCAGGTCACGGACTCGCCGAAGTCCTGTTTGACGACGCCGGTGGCGGGGCTGAAGCCGAGGAAGCCGGCTTTGACGTAGCCGTTGACGTAGTTGCCGCTGGCGTCTTTCTTGGCGACCTGGTTCGTGGCGATCTTCGCGTGCAGGGTCACTTCGCGGCCGTCGCGGTCGACGACGAAGGCGACGTTCTTCCCGGCGCTGTTCCGGATGAGGTCGGAGAGGGTGTTCCAGTCCTTGGTCGGCTTGCCGTCGAAGGAGACGATCGTGTCACCCGCCTTCATGCCGGCCGCCTTGGCGGGGGACGACGGGTCGGACTTCTTGCAGGTGTCGCGGTGCTGGCTCTGTGCGATGACGCAGGGCGAGACGGATTCCACGACGGTGGTTTCCTTCTGGATGCCGAAGCCCATCAGCACGGTGAGGAAGAGGGCGATGGCGAGCACCAGGTTCATGAAGGGGCCCGCGAACATGACGATGACCCGCTTCCACGGCTTGCGCGTGTAGAACATGCGCGTCTCGTCACCCGGCTCGAGTTCCTCGAAGGCCGCCGAGCGGGCGTCCTCGATCATGCCGCGCCACGGGGAGGTGGAACGGGCGGAGACCCGGCCCTGGTCGTCGGGCGGGAACATGCCGATCATGCGGATGTAGCCGCCGAGCGGGATGGCCTTGATGCCGTACTCGGTCTCGCCCTTTCTGCGTGACCAGATGGTCGGGCCGAAGCCGACCATGTACTGCGGCACGCGGATGCCGAAGAGCTTGGCCGTGGACAGGTGCCCCAGCTCGTGCCACGCGATCGAGACGAGCAGGCCGACCGCGAAGACCACTATGCCGAGGATGAACATCAAGGTCGTCATGCACGCGCCTCCGCGGTCGCCGTCGTGGCTGTGAGTTCGCGGGCCCGGGTTCTCGCCCAGGTCTCCGCTTCGAGGACGTCCGACACCGTGAGTGGGGTTCCCGTGTCCGGGGTGCCGTGCTCCTCCACCACCCGGGTGACGGTATCCATGATCCCGTTGAAGGGCAGCGCGCCGCTCAGGAAGGCCGCGACGCACTCCTCGTTGGCGGCATTGAACACCGCCGGGGCCGTGCCCGCGAGCTGCCCCACGTGCCGGGCGAGGTCCACCGAGGGGAAGGCCTCGTCGTCCAGCGGGAAGAAGTCCCAGGTGGAGGCCTGGCTCCAGTCGAACGCGGGGGCCGCGTCCGGGACACGTTCGGGCCAGCCCAGGCCGATGGCGATGGGCCCGCGCATGTCGGGGGGCGTCGCCTGGGCGATCGTGGATCCGTCGGTGAACTCGACCATCGAGTGGACATACGACTGCGGGTGCACGACCACCTCAATGCGGTCGAAGGGAATGTCGTAGAGGAGGTGGGCCTCGATGACCTCCAGTCCCTTGTTGACCAGGGTCGCGGAGTTCACCGTGATGACCGGGCCCATCGCCCAGGTGGGGTGGGCGAGGGCGTCCGCGACGGTGACGTGCGCCAGTTCGTCCCTGGTCCGGCCGCGGAAGGGGCCGCCGGACGCGGTGACGACGAGCTTGCGGACGTCGGCCCGGGTGCCGGCGGCGAGCGCCTGGAAGAGGGCCGCGTGCTCGGAGTCCACCGGGATGATCTGGCCCGGCTTCGCGAGCGCGGTGACCAGCGGACCGCCGACGATCAGCGACTCCTTGTTGGCGAGCGCGAGGGTGCGGCCGGCCTCCAGGGCGGCGAGGGTCGGTGCCAGACCGATGGAGCCGGTGATGCCGTTGAGCACCGTGTGGCACTCCGAGGCGGCGACCTGGGTGGCCGCGTCGGGCCCGGCGAGGATCTCGGGCAGCGGTTCCGCACCGCCGTACTCGGCGGCGAGCGCCTCGCGGAGCGCGGGGACGACGTCCTCGCGGGCGACCGCCACGGTCCGCACCCGCAGCCGGTGCGCCTGCTCGGCGAGGAGGGCCACCCGGCCGCCGTTCGCGGACAGGGCGGTGACCCGGAAGCGGTCGGGGTTGCGCAGCACGAGGTCGATGGCCTGGGTGCCGATGGATCCGGTGGAACCGAGGATCACCACGTCCTTGGGGCCGCCCCCGGGGGCGGGGTCGTAGACGAGGTGCGGGTCGGCGAGGGGGGCCGGACGGGCGGGACTGTCGGTCATCCCCCCATTGTGGCGGCATGCGGTGACGGTCCGGACAGCGCGTCCCTCGGGCGGGTGCGTTCGGCGGCATCGTGAAGTCGCCGTGAAGATCATGTGATAACACTTCAGTCCGGGCCGGTCGCCGACCGGCCCGGCCGGACTTCACGGACGACATCCTGGGGGGATCTCTCCATGCGTACTGTGCGCATACGCGCCGCCCTGCCCGCCCTCGCCGGCGCGGCCCTGCTCACCGGCACCCTGCTCAGCACCCCGGCCGAGGCCGCCGGGGGCGTGAAGATCCACCATGTGTGGTTCGACAGCCCCGGCTCGGACAACCGCTCGAACAAGAGCCTGAACGCCGAGTGGGTGCAGCTGAAGAACACCAGCGGCTCGGCGGTCTCGCTCAAGGGGTGGGTGCTGAAGGACGCCTCCAACCACAAGTACGTCTTCGGGAACGTCAGGATCGGCGCCGGGAAGTACCTGAAGGTGCACACCGGCAGCGGCTCGGACACCACGTCGGACAAGTACCAGGACCGCCGCGCCTACGTCTGGAACAACGACAAGGACACGGCCACGCTGACCAAGGCGAGCGGCAGCAAGGTCGACACCTGCTCCTGGACGACGCGGGATCCGAGCGACACGTACTGCTAGCTCCCGAAGGGACGGCGGGCGTTCTCGCGGGCCGAGGGTCCGGGGGTCGCGTCGGCGATCCACGGTCCTTCCCCCGAGGGGTCGAGGATGCCCTCCTCCAGCCAGGTGTATGCCCCGCCGAGGACGTGCTTGACCACCTTGCGGTCCAGGTCGTCGGTGTTGGTCCACAGCCGGTCGAAGAGTTCGTCCACCCGGATGCGGGCCTGGCGGCAGAAGGCGTCGGCGAGCTGGTAGGCCTCGCGGCCGTGTTCGCCCTCGCGCCACAGCCGCTCGGCGCGGACGCAGGCCGCGCTCATCGCGAACAGTTCGGCTCCGATGTCCACGATCCGGCCGAGGAAGCCCTGTTTGGTCTCCATCCGGCCCTGCCAGCGGGACATGGCGTAGAAGGTGGAGCGGGCGAGTTTGCGGGCGGTGCGCTCGACGTAGCGCAGGTGCCCGGAGAGGTCGATGCCGTGCTTGAACTCGCCGTACGCCGTCGGCAGCTGACCGGGGCCGGCGACCAGCTTCGGCAGCCACTTGGCGTAGAAGACGCCCGCGTTCGCGCCCGCCTTCGCCTTGGCGGACAGCGGTTTGTCGGGGTCGATGAGGTCACCGGCGACCGACAGATGCGCGTCCACGGCCTCCCGCGCGATCAGCAGGTGCATGATCTCCGTGGAGCCCTCGAAGATGCGGTTGATGCGCAGGTCGCGCAGGATCTGCTCGGCCGGGACCGCCCGCTCGCCGCGCGCCCGCAGCGACTCTGCCGTCTCGTAGCCGCGCCCGCCGCGGATCTGGACCAGTTCGTCGGCCATCTTCCAGGCCATCTCGGAGCCGTAGAGCTTGGCGAGGGCGGCCTCGATGCGGATGTCGTTGCGGTCCTCGTCGGCCATCTGCGAGGACAGGTCGAGCACGGCTTCGAGGGCGAAGGTGGTGGCGGCGATGAAGCTGATCTTGGAGCCGACCGCCTCGTGCAGCGCGACCGGCTTGCCCCACTGCTCGCGCTCGGCCGCCCACTCGCGGGCGATCTTCAGGCACCACTTGCCGGCTCCGGCGCACATCGCGGGCAAGGACAGCCGGCCGGTGTTGAGGGTGGTGAGCGCGATCTTCAGTCCGGCGCCCTCCGGGCCGATGCGGTTGGCCGCCGGCACCCGCACCCGGTGGAAGCGGGTGACGCCGTTCTCGATGCCGCGCAGCCCCATGAAGGCGTTGCGGTTCTCCACCGTGACGCCCTCGGAGGCGGCCTCCACGACGAACGCGGTGATGCCGCCCTTGTGCCCCTCGGACTTCGGCACCCGGGCCATGACGACGAGCAGGTCGGCGACCACCCCGTTGGTGGTCCACAGTTTCACGCCGTCGAGCACGTAATCGTCGCCGTCGGGTACGGCGGTGGTGGCGAGGCGGGCCGGGTCGGAGCCGACGTCCGGCTCGGTGAGCAGGAACGCGGAGATGTCGGTGCGGGCGCAGCGGGGCAGGAAGGCGTCCTTCTGCTCCTGGGTGCCGAACAGCTTCAGCGGCTGCGGTACGCCGATCGACTGATGCGCGGAGAGCAGCGCGCCGACGGCGGGGCTGACGGAGCCGACCAGGGCGAGCGCCTTGTTGTAGTACAGCTGGGTGAGGCCGAGACCGCCGTACTTGGGGTCGATCTTCATGCCGAGGGCGCCGAGTTCCTTCAGGCCCGCCACGACCTCGTCGGGGATGCGGGCCTCGCGCTCGATCCGGGCGGGGTCGATCGCCGTCTCGCAGAAAGCGCGCAGCTTCGACAGGAACTCCTCGCCGTGCCGCACGGACTCGTCGTCGGGCAGCGGGTGGGGGTGGATGAGGTCGAGCCGGAAGCGCCCGAGGAACAGCTCCTTGGCGAAGCTGGGCTTGTGCCAGTCCTGCTGCCGGGCGGCCTCCGCCACCTGGCGGGCCTCGCGCTCGGTGACGGTGGTGCGTGGGGTGGTGGTGGCGGACATTCAGGCTCACCTCGCCGCGAAGGGGGACGAATGGGACCGTTCGTTACCGACCAGTGCTACTGGATCGTTGGTACCCGAAACGGGCCGACCTCACCACCCCTCGCGCGGCCGAACGGCCGAAAGCCCCGCCGGAGCGCCGGGTGGGGGTGTGTAGGGTCAGCGGGGCGCTTCGCGTGCTCCCGGGAGAGGCTGTCGAAGCGCTTCGACAGCCTATGGACACCTCGGCCCGCCTGAAGCTAGTGTCAAACCCACCCTCACCCCTCTTGTCGGTCATGCGCAGCGTCGAAGCGCTTCACAAAGCTTGGAGAGCTGGATGGTCACCCTCGCCGAGGTCGCTCAGCACGCCGGAGTCTCGGCGAGCACGGTGAGCTATGTCCTCAGCGGCAAGCGGTCCATCTCCGCGACCACCCGCCGGCGGGTCGAGCAGAGCATCCGGGAGCTGGGCTACCACCCGAACGCGGGTGCCCGCGCCCTGGCCGGCAAACGCTCCAACATCATCGCGCTGATGGTCCCGCTGCGCACCGACATGTACGTGCCGGTGATGATGGAGATCGCCATCGCCGTGGCCACCACCGCCCGGACGCACGGCTACGACGTCCTGCTGCTCACCGGCGAGGAGGGGCCCGACGCGGTGCGCCGGGTCACCGGCAGCGGGCTCGCCGACGCGATGATCCTGATGGACGTCGAGCTGGAGGACGAGCGGCTGCCGCTGCTGCGGGGCGGGGGTACCCCCGGAGCGAAGCCGGGAACGGGGGACGACCAGCCCTCCGTGCTCATCGGTCTGCCCGCCGACACTACCGGGCTGACCTGCGTGGACCTGGACTGGAGCGCGACCGGCGCACTGTGCGTGGAGCATCTGGCGGGACTCGGACACCGCGACATCGCTGTCATTGGCGAGGCCCCGGCGGTCTACGAGCGGCACACCGGTTTCGCCGAGCGCACCCTCGACGGACTGCGCGCCCGCGCCCGGGAGACGGGCGTACGGGTGCTCCACCGGCCCTGCGAGGGCGGGTACGACGCCCTGGCCCTCACCCTGGCCCGGATCTTCGACGAGCGGCCCGGAACGACCGGGTTCGTGGTGCAGAACGAGTCGGCGGTGGAACCGCTGCTCGCGCTGCTGCGCCAGCAGGGCCGGGCCGTGCCCGAGGACGTGTCCGTGGTCGCGATCTGCCCGGACCAGGTCGCCGTCCAGGCCTCCGTACGGCTGACCTCGGTCGCCATCCCCGCCCAGGAGATGGGCCGGCAGGCGGTGGAGCACCTGGTAGCCAAGCTGGACGGGCGGGGCGGTGACGAGGTCGTGCTGCTCACGCCCGAGCTGACGGTACGGGCGAGTTCGGGACCGGCACCGGCCGCGCCCTGACCGCCCGCCGGTCACGCCCCCGTACGGGGCACACCTCTGCCCGCTGTCCTGTCCGCACTCCCGGCTTCAGGAGCACGCCGTGAACCAGCCTGTCGTCGGGAGCGGGACGGGGCGCTGGAGTGGGGCGGCCGTCACAGTGGATCCGGCTGAGCGGAAGCGCGCTGCCGTGACAGGCACAGGCAGTCGAAGCGCTTCGACGCCGCTGCGAGGTTAAGTGAACACATGGGGCGCACAAGGGTCGTCCCCAAGATTCCTCCGATCTTCGGTACGTCCGCCGCGAGTTGCCCATGCCGGGGCGTGCCGGTGGAAAGTCGGTCCGTTTTCGGACCGGCACCTTGACACTCCCACTTCGGTCGACTGAGCATCGAAGCGCTTCGAAAACGCCGTCTCGCTGCACCGCAAGGGGAACCGCTCGTGACCGTTGACTCGCCGTCCACGCCGCCTTTACGCGATCCGCACCTGCCGTTCGGAAAGCGCATCGACGACCTGCTGGCGCGGCTCACCCGGGACGAGAAGATCTCGTTCCTGCACCAGTACACGCCCGCCGTGGAACGGCTCGGCATCGCCGCCTGGCGGACCGGCCAGGAGGCCCTGCACGGGGTGGCCTGGATGGGCCCGGCCACGGTGTTCCCGCAGGCGGTCGGCCTCGGCGCGACCTGGAACCCGGACCTGGTGCGGCGCGTCGGCGAAGCGGTGTCCAGGGAGGCCCGGGCGATGCGCGCCCGCGACGACCGGGTCGGCCTCAACGTCTGGTCCCCGACGGTCAACCTGCTGCGCCACCCGCTGTGGGGCCGCAACGAGGAGGGCTACTCCGAGGACCCCAAGCTCACCTCGGCCATCGCCACGGCGTACACCCACGGCCTGCGCGGTGAGCATCCTCTGTACTGGCGTACCGCGCCCGTGCTGAAGCACTGGCTCGCGCACAACAACGAGACGGACCGGGCCATTTCGTCGGCGTCCGTGCGCCCGCGCGTCCTGCACGAGTACGACCTGCGCGCCTTCAAGGAGACGGTCGAGGCGGGCGCGGTGGCCGGGGTGATGCCCGCCTACAACCTGGTCAACGGCCGCCCCAACCACGTCTCCCCGTACCTGCGCGAGCAGCTGCGCACCTGGACCGACGAGGAGCTGCTGGTCTGCTCGGACGCGGGCGCGCCCTCCAACCTGGTCGACGCCGAGCACTACTTCGACACCCACGAGGAGGCCACCGCCGCGGCCCTGCTGGCCGGCGTGGACAGCTTCACCGACCACGGCACGGACCCCTCCCCGATCACCGCACGCCTCAAGGGAGCCTTGGCGAAGGGACTGTTGACGGAGGCGGACCTCGACACCGCGGTCCGCCGCCAGCTGTCCGTCCGCTTCCGGCTCGGCGAGTTCGACCCGCGCCACGATCCGCACACGGCCACCGGCGCGTTCGACACCCCCGCCCACCGGGAGCTGGCGCGACAGGCCGCCGAGCAGGCGATCGTCCTGCTGAAGAACGACGACGACCTGCTGCCGCTCGCCCCCGACACCCGGATCGCGGTCGTCGGCCTGCTCGCCGACGAGTGCAAGCTCGACTGGTACAGCGGCAGCCTGATCCACCGCTCCACTCCCCTGGAGGGCCTGTACGAGCGGTTCGGAGCCGAGCGCGTGCAGTTCGCGGAGGGCGTGGACCGCGTCCGGCTGCGCACGGCGGCGGGCGCGTTCCTGTCCGTGCCGCCGGCCGGGGCCCCCGACCGGGCGCGCGGCGCCGAGGGCGCGCTGGACCCCGCTCTGCTCTCCGGCCGTACCGATCTGCCGCCGCTGACCACGGACGCGACCGGCAGCGAGTTCGCGCTGGCCGACTGGGGCGAGGGCGTGCTGACGCTGCGCGCCCCCGACGGCCGCTATCTCTCGGTCGCCGAGGACGGCTACCTGCGCGCCTCCGCCGACCAGCCCGGCGGCTGGATCGTCCAGGAGACGTTCCGCCTGGAACCGCACCGTGGCGGTCACCTCCTCAAGCACCTGGGCACCGGTCGTCATGTGCGGGTCGCCGCCGACGGGGTGAAGGTTGGCGACAGGGGCGACGTCTTCGAGGTCGTCACGGTGGAGCGCGGCGAGGAGACCGTGGCCCGGGCGGCGGGCGGGGCGGACGTCGTCGTGGTGGTGGCGGGCAACGATCCGCACATCCACGGCCGGGAGACCGAGGACCGTACGACCCTCCTGCTGCCGGAGCACCAGCTACGGCTGCTGCGCGCGGCCCGCGCCGCCAACCCGCGCACCGTGCTGGTGCTGGTGTCGGCGTACCCGTACGCGGTGGACGCGGCCCGGTTGCCGGCCGTGCTGTGGACGGCGCACGGCGGCCAGGCCGTGGGCACGGCCCTGGCCCGGGTACTGGCCGGCGACGTCTCCCCGGCCGGCCGGCTGCCCCAGACCTGGTACGCCTCCGACGCCGACCTGCCCGACCTGCTGGACTACGACGTCATCGGCAGCCGCCAGACCTATCTCTACTTCGAGGGCACCCCGCTCTTCCCGTTCGGCCACGGCCTGTCGTACGCGTCCTTCGCCTACGCCGGCCTGACGGCCCGGGTGGAGGCGGACTCGGTGCGGGTCGGCTGCACGGTCACCCACACCGGCGACCGGACGGCGGACGAGGTGGTCCAGCTCTACGGCCGGGCGGTGGACCCGTCGGTGCCCCGCCCGCGCCGGGAGCTGCTGGCCCACCGCCGGATCACGCTCACCCCGGGCGAGACGGCCGCCGTCTCCTTCGAAGTCCCGCTCCGCGCACTGGAGTTCTGGGACGTGGCCGAGGGCGGATGGCGCCTGGAAGAGGGCCCGTACGAACTCCTGCTGGGCGCGTCCAGCGAGGACGTGCGCCTGCGGACGACCCTCCACGTCGGCGGCCGGCCCCCGGCTCCCCGCCCGGTGCTCGAACGAGGCCTCGCCGGCGCCGACTTCGACGAGCAGTCCGGTGTCGCCATCGTGGACCTGACGAAGACGGCGGGCGACGCGGTGACCCCGGCCCACGACGGAACGGCCGAACTGGTCTACCGCGGCTGCGACTTCGGTGCCGGCGCCCGCGAGGTGACCGCGCGGGTGGCGGGCGAGGGCACCCTGGAACTCGCCCTGGACGGCGGCCCGGTGCTGGCGGCGCTCACCCCGGACACGCCCACCGACGGCCCGTACGCGTACACGGACGTGACCGCCGGGCTGGTCACCGACGGCGTCCACGACGTCCACCTCAGGCTGCGCGGCCCGCTGCGGCTCGCGCACGTCGGCTTCTCCGGTTGAGGGTCCGAAGGAGACCGGCACCCGGCAGGGGCCCGGCACCGGAAGGCAGCGGCGCCGGGCCCCTACGGCTCCCATCGGCCAGTGGGGGGACGTTGTCCTGTCACCGCTAGCGGACCACGATGATCACGACACCTCCGTTGTCGAAGCGGTGGTCGAAGCGATGACCGAAGCCGTGGTCGAAGCGATGGTCGAAGCAGCGCCAGCCGTGGTGGCCCCAGCACCATTCGCTGGTGACCCGGGTGGGCACGGCAGGAGCTGCCGCCGAGGCTGTGCCTGCTGCGCCGATCGCGGCGCCGCCGGCCATCACCAGGCCGGCCGCGGACACCGCGAAGAGGCGCCTCGCGCGTGATGCTCGCATGATGGCCCTCCTCCTTCCCTCAGGGGTGCGGCCCTACTTCCTGTACGTCCGCGGAGCCCTTTTGGATTGCCTCAGCGAGAGGGAACGGCCCAGAGGGAACGGCGAACGGCCGCAGCCCCCGCACAGTGGGCTGCGGCCGTTCTGTTCCTGACCTGTCCGTGGCAGGTCAGAGCGCGAGACCGGTGAGGACCAGCACGCGCTCGTAGGTGTAGTCCTCCATCGCGAACCGCACGCCTTCGCGGCCCACGCCGGACTGCTTGACGCCGCCGTACGGCATCTGGTCGGCGCGGTAGGACGGGACGTCGCCGATCACCACACCACCGACCTCCAGGGCGCGGTGGGCACGGAAGGCGACCTGCAGGTCGTGGGTGAACACGCCCGCCTGGAGGCCGTACTTGGAGTCGTTGACCGCGGCGAACGCCTCGGCCTCGCCGTCGACCTTCTGCACGGTGAGGACGGGCCCGAAGACCTCCTCGCAGGACAGCTTCACATCGGCCGGTACGTCGGTGAGCACGGTCGGCGCGTAGGAGGCGCCGTCGCGGTCACCGCCGGTGAGCAGGGTGGCGCCGGCCTCGACCGCCTCCTTGACCCAGGACTCGACGCGCCGGGCGGCGTCCTCGCTGACCAGCGGGCCGACGTCGGTCTTCGGGTCGGACGGGTCACCGGTGACCTGCGCCTCGACGGCGGCGACGATCCGCGGCAGCAGCCGGTCGTACACGGAGGCGTCGGCGATCACACGCTGCACCGAGATGCAGGACTGGCCGCCCTGGTAGTTGGAGAACGTCGCGATGCGGGTCGCGGCCCAGTCCAGGTCGGCGTCGGAGGCGTAGTCGCCGAGGACGACCGCGGCTCCGTTGCCGCCCAGCTCCAGCGTGCAGTGCTTGCGCGGCACCGAGTCCATGATCGCGTAACCGACCTTCTCGGAACCGGTGAAGGAGATGACCGGCAGGCGCTCGTCCTGGACGAGGGCGGGCATCTTGTCGTTCGGCACCGGGAGGATGCTCCACGACCCGGCCGGCAGGTCGGTCTCGGCGAGCAGGTCGCCGATGATCAGGCCGGACAGCGGGGTGGCCGGGGCCGGCTTGAGGATGATCGGGGCGCCGGCGGCGATCGCCGGGGCGACCTTGTGGGCGCACAGGTTCAGCGGGAAGTTGAACGGCGCGATGCCGAGCACGACACCCTTCGGGAAGCGGCGGGTGAGCGCGAGCCGGCCCTGGCCGCCCGCGTCGGTGTCGAGCCGCTGGGCCTCTCCGCCGTTGAACCGCCGGGCCTCCTCCGCCGCGAACCGGAACACGGAGACGGCACGGCCGACCTCGCCGCGGGCCCACTTGATCGGCTTGCCGTTCTCGGCGGAGATCAGCTGGGCGATCTCCTCGGTGCGCTCGGCCAGCCGCTTGCTGACGTGGTCGAGCGCGGCGGCGCGGACGTGCGCCGGGGTGGCGGCGAAGTCCTCGCGGACGGCGTACGCGGCGGCCACGGCCTCCTCGACCTGGGCGTCGGTCGGCACGCTGACCTTGCCGACGAGCCGGCCGTCCCACGGGGAGGTGACGTCGAAGGTGTCCTCGCCGGTGGCCTGGCGGCCGGCGAGCCAGAAGGCATGGGTGGAAGTCATGTACGAGTCCCGGCCCTTCCGCGTTGGGGGTGTGTCGCTTGGCTTGCGTGGTCCACGGTAGGGCGGGGGCGGCCGGGGGACGTTTGTCCGAGTCGTAGCAGTGGACGGACCAGGCACTACTGATTGGACTACTCGGCGCTCCGCACTACTCCGTGGACGTCGCCTTCAGGGCGAGCCACAGCTCCATCCGCACGTCGGGATCGTCCAGGCTGCGCCCGAGGATCTCCTCGACCCGCCGCATCCGGTACCGCAGGGTGTGCCGGTGCACCCCCAGATCGGCCGCCGCCGCGTCCCACTGCCCGTGCCGCGACAACCACGCCCGCAGGGAGGCGACCAGGTCCCCCCGGCCGGTCGCGTCGTGCTCGTGCAACGCCCGCAGCAACCCGTCGGCGAACGCCTTCACCGCGTCGTCGGCCAGCAGTGGGAGGACCGACCCGGCGGCCAGCTGCTCGTGCTCCACGAACACCCGCCCCCGCCGCCGCGCCACCGACAGCGCCTGCTCGGCCTGCTTGTACGCCGCTGCCGCCGCGATCGGCCCGGCGGGCGCCGACAGCCCGACGACCAGCGCGTCCTCCTCCGCACGCCCCTGCTCGGACACCGCCCGGTCGGCCTCCCGCGCCGCCGCGTACGCGGCGCACGCGGCCACCGCCGCGCCCTCGTCGGCGGCCAGCACGACCAGCCGCTCCCCCTCGGGCACGACCAGCACGGCCTCCCCGGCCCGCGCCGCCGCGCTCTCCACGGTCTCCGCGAGTTCGCCCAGCGGCTCGCCCGCCGGGCCGGAGACGGACTCGGCGACGATCATCCGGAACGGGGCGTCCAGCAGCCCGCCGTACAGGTCCCCGGCGACTGCCCGGGCGTGGTCGGGCTCGCCCGCGAGGAGCATGCGCAGCACCGCCGCACCGACGCGCTGCTCGGCCGCGTGCAGGGAGCGGGAACGCTCGGTGGTGAGGGTGAGCAGGGCGATGGCGGAATGGACGGCGTACCGTTCGGCGGTGCCGAGCGCGGCGGCCGTCCCCACGGCGAGCGCGGCGCGCGGGCGGCGGCCGGTGCCGAGGCTGTGCAGCTCCACCCGGTCCTCGTGCTCGGGCCCGCCGACGACGGAGGACGCGGGCGCGGGCCGCTCCCGCAGCCGTTCGACCTCGGCGGTGATCCGGGCGGCGCGGCGGCCGGCCCACTCCGGCGCGGCGGCGACGACGGCACCCGAGGCGTCGTACAGCGCCGCCCAGCCGTCGACCTGGGCGGCGAGCGCGCTGAGCACCCCCTCCGGGCCGGTGTTCAGTGCCTGCTTGGTCAGCTCCCGCTGGGCGGCGAAGCCTGCCGTGACCGCCCGGTACTGGTCGGCGGCGATGGCGGCGGAGACGGCCTTGCTGATGGCGAGGAAGGGGGTGCGGCGGGGCACCTCCAGCAGCGGCAGCCCCTCCTCCGCGCAGGCGTCGACGAGGGCGTCCGGGATCTCCTCGTAGTTCACGCCGACGGCGAACCCGAGCCCGACGACACCGGCGCCTGCCAGCCGCCGCACATACCGCCGCATGGCCTCCGGATCCTCCGCGTCCAGCTTGAGCGCGGTGATCAGCAGCAGCTCGCCGCCCTCCATGTAGGGCACGGGGTCGGCCAGCTCGCTGACGTGCGCCCAGCGGACGGGCACGTCCAGGCGGTCCTCGCCCGCGCGCACGGTCAGCTTCAGCGCGGAGTGGTGGACGAGCGAGGCGAGAGTCGGGGGCATGGGGCCTTCACGGTGAGGGAGATCCGTCGATCCCGGTGATCTTTTGGCCGTCGTGTATGAACGGCCCACCCCGATTCTGCCTCACCGTACGACCCCGCGCTGGCTCCTCACCCCCGCAGATCCACCAGCAACGGCGGCGCGTGCTCCCCCTCCACGGTGGTCAACGACAACACGGCATGCCCCGGCGGCACCCCATGAGCCAACTCGGAAGCCGACCACCGCTCCCGCTCGACCTGCCGCACGGTGACGGCACGGGCGGTGGGCGCCTGGCCGGTGATGACCCGGCGCAGCATGTGCACGGCCTTGCCGGCCGGCGTCTCGGCGATGATCTGCCGGTCGGTGACGTCCCGGGTCTCGGTCCACTCCTTGCCCCACACCTCGGCGAAGTCCTGCCCGTCCCAGGGGGTGAGCCCGGACAGCGCCATCCGGCAGCCCGTGGCGCCCAGCAGCGGGCCGCGCAGCGGCCGGGGTACGTCGTCCAGGGTGCGCAGCGTGAGCACCGTGCCGGCGTTGGCGCTGCGCAGCCGCTGGATGCCGCGTACGGCCTCCGGGGTGACGACCCCGGAGGCGTCGTCGAGCAGCAGGCAGGCGAAGAGCGACCGGTCCTCCCGGACCGTCACACAGGCCGTGAACTGGGCGAGCACCAGCCGGGCCAGGATCCGGGAGGCGTCGGCGTGTCCGCGCTGGGGCAGGTCGATGCGGACCCGGACCGGGTGGTCGAGAGCCTTCAGGGAGAACGGCCGGCTCTGTCCGGAGGTGTCGAAGAAGGCGGCGAAGGCGGGCCGGTCGAGCAGGGCGATCCGGTCGGCGAGGACCGTGCCGACGTCGCCCGGGTGGGCCATCTGCCGCTCCCGTGCGTCGAGTTCCCTGAGCAGGGACGCGTGCCCGGTGTCGGTCAGGCCCTTGCGCAGCGCGGCCAGCGAGCCGGGGGCGCCGTCGAGCAGCTGCCGCAGCTCCGGTACGGAGGGGAAACGGTCGTGGACGGCGCGGAACGGGCCGAGCAGCTGGGCGAGGACGGTGGTGGAGCGGCGGCTGTCGCTGCCGGGGTGCGGGTCCGCGAGGTCGCCGACGAGGGCCTCGGCGAGTATGGCGGCGGCCTCGTCGGGGTCGGTGGTGCCGCCGTAGAGGTCCAGGTCGTACACGGATTCGGGGTGGCCGACGCGGACGACGACGTCGTAGTCCTCGGCCGGGCCGAGCCCGGCGCCCGCCGCGCCGACCACCACGACCGACGCGCGGCCGGCCAGGGCGTGCAGGCACAGCGACTCGGCGAGCGGTCGCACCACGGCACCGGTCTTCCCGGAGCCGGCCGGGCCGACGGCGAGCAGGGAGGTGCCGAGCAGGTCGGGGCCGAGGGCGAGGCCGGCACCGCGGTAGTGGTAGGGGTTGCGGGGGTCGTCGGCGGTGGTGCCGAGCCGGACCTGGCCGGTGAGCAGGTCGTGGCGGGCGTGCCGGGCGGGCAGGTCGCGTTCGCCGGAGGGGTGCGGGCAGGCGGCGGCGCCGTCCTTCAGAACGGCGCCGGTGAAGGTGGCCAGGCTGTGCCGGCCGGACCGCACGGCCTGCCAGGCCCTGCTGATCCGCGCGTGATCCACATCCCGCATGAGCCCGGCCTTCGCCTCGGCAGCAAGCCGCTCAGCAGCCTCATAGGCCCCGGCCTGCCGCAACTGCGGCCATTCGGCGGGGTCTTGTTCGGGGGTGGGCGGTGCGTCGGCGGTGGGAACGGTGCCGCGGCCGGCTGGCACGGCCGAACGCAGTGCGGGCACGGTGGCGCGCAGAAGGGGACCGCCGTAGCGGCGCCAGAGCTCACCCCAGTGGCCGATCTTTCCGAACAACGCGAAGATCGCACCGAACACCAGCCACGTGTACAGCCACGATGCGACCCCACCCACTTGGCCGGCTTCACCCTTCACCCAGGTATCCGGCGCGAGCACGTACCACGGCCATTGCCAGAAGTCGCCGAGATAGCCGTTCCACAGCAGAGAACACAGCAGCCACCCGCAGAGGAGCGCGATCACGGCCCCACCCAGCAATTGCCGCGTGGGTGTCTCCTTCGGTTCGACCTCCGGCCGTGGCCGATAACGGAATCGCCAGATTCCAGGTGCCGCCTGCGGCCTGGGGGCGCGCAGCCACGTCAGGAAGGCCGACCCGTCGGGCATCGGCGGCACCCCGGGTGGCATGGGCGGTGCTACCGCCCCCTCCGGCGCCGCCATAGGGCGCGGTAGCGGGTTCGCGTGCGTGCCGCGTCTGTCGCGCGTCGCGTCGCTGTCCATCGACCTTGCCCCCTGACCAGCCGTTCCGTCCGTCGTCAGCGAGTCAATCTAACGCCCCGGCAAGGGGAGTTCACCGCTTACGTGGCCGTAAGGGTCCGTACCCGCCCGGCCGGGCTATGTCCACGGCGGACAACGGGGGCCGCCGACAACGCCCACATGGAGCATGCCCACCCCCGGGAACCGGTCTTAGCCTGCGAGAAAAGAAGGTATGCGTCCGAAAACGCACCGCCCGGAACCGCCCGGGACCGCCCGGTACGCAAGATCATCAGGGAGCCCCCATGACCGCACTTCCGCAGGAGCGCCGCGTCGTCACCGCCATCCCCGGCCCGAAGTCGCAGGAGCTGCAGGCCCGCCGTACCGCCGCGGTCGCCCAGGGCGTGGGCTCCGTGCTGCCCGTGTTCACCGCGCGCGCGGGCGGCGGCATCATCGAGGACGTCGACGGCAACCGGCTGATCGACTTCGGGTCCGGTATCGCCGTGACGAGCGTCGGCGCCTCCGCCGAGGCCGTGGTGCGGCGCGCGAGCGCCCAGCTCGCCGACTTCACCCACACCTGTTTCATGGTCACCCCGTACGAGGGCTACGTGGAGGTCGCGGAGGCGCTCGCCGAGCTGACCCCGGGTGACCACGCCAAGAAGTCCGCGCTGTTCAACTCCGGTGCCGAGGCCGTCGAGAACGCCGTCAAGATCGCGCGTGCGTACACGAAGCGGCAGGCCGTGGTGGTGTTCGACCACGGGTACCACGGGCGGACCAACCTCACCATGGCGCTGACCGCCAAGAACATGCCGTACAAGCACGGGTTCGGGCCGTTCGCGCCCGAGGTGTACCGCGTTCCGGTCGCGTACGCGTACCGCTGGCCGACCGGCCCGGAGAACGCCGGCCCGGAGGCCGCCGCGCAGGCCATCGACCAGATCACCAAGCAGGTCGGCCCGGACAACGTCGCCGCGATCATCATCGAGCCGGTCCTCGGCGAGGGCGGCTTCATCGAGCCCGCCAAGGGCTTCCTGCCGGCGATCCGCCAGTTCGCCGCCGACAACGGGATCGTCTTCGTCGCCGACGAGATTCAGAGCGGCTTCTGCCGGACCGGGCAGTGGTTCGCGTGCGAGGACGAGGGGATCGTGCCCGACCTGATCACGACCGCCAAGGGCATCGCCGGCGGTCTTCCGCTCGCCGCCGTGACGGGGCGCGCCGAGATCATGGACGCCGCGCACGCGGGTGGGCTCGGTGGTACGTACGGCGGTAACCCGGTCGCGTGCGCCGGTGCGCTCGGCGCCATCGAGACGATGAAGGAGCTGGACCTCAACGGCAAGGCCAAGCGCATCGAGGAGGTCATGAAGGGCCGCCTCACCGCCATGGCCGAGAAGTTCGACGTCATCGGTGACGTGCGCGGACGTGGTGCCATGATCGCGATCGAGCTGGTCAAGGACCGCGCCACCAAGGAGCCGAACCCGGAGGCCACCGCGGCGCTCGCCAAGGCCTGCCACGCCGAGGGCCTGCTGGTCCTGACCTGCGGCACCTACGGCAACGTGCTCCGTTTCCTGCCGCCGCTGGTCATCGGCGAGGACCTGCTGAATGAGGGCCTCGACATCATCGAGCAGGCGTTCGCCCGCGTCTGAGCCCGCGCATCTGAGCGGTGGGTCCGCACCTCTGAAGGCGCCTGCGGCAGGCCGTGTGAAGAAGGTGTGCGGGGTGGATGGCGGGACGGGATTCCGTCTGCCCAAGGGCCGCCGCCTGCCGTAGGTTCTCCTCAGATGAGAGATACACCCGCCCACAGGGGACTGCGGGCGGATACCGGGCCGGGGCCTCCCCAGCTTCGACCTGGTCGTGCCCTCGCGCACACATCCGGCGCCTGACGGCTCCGGGATCTCCTCACCGATCGGACGGTCGCCGCCCCAAACCCCCCGGGGCGCGCGACGTTCCGATCCGGACGGCCGCCTCGGAACCACCCCCCCTGTTCCGGGGCGGCCGACCTCCTTCCCCGCGGCTGTCTGCCAAGCTGGGCCCATGCTGCTCCTGGTGCTCCCGGCGATCGTCTTCGCCCTCGTCACCTGGCAGGTCGCCGCCGACGGGCCGCTGCTCCGGCTGGACGCGGACGCCAGCCGGGCCCTCGTCCACCCGGACCGGTTCTCCGAGCTGCTCTCCGACCTCGGCAACGTCCAGGTCGCCCTGCCCGTGCTCGCCGTGGCCCTCGGGTACGTGGCCTGGCGGGGCCGGGCGGCCGGTGCCGGGCGGTGGTGGCTGCCGCCGCTCTCCGCGGCCGTGCTGATGGCGCTGGTCCCGGCGGTCGTCGTACCGCTGAAGGAGTGGACGGCCCGGCCGGGGACGCCGGTGGTGCCCCCGGGGACCGGCTACTTCCCGTCCGGTCATACGGCGACGGCCGCGGTCGCGTACGGTTCCGCGACCCTGCTCCTCCTGCCCTGGCTCCGCTCCCCCGCCGCCCGCCGCGTCCTGGTCACCGGGTGCGCGGTCCTGGTCCTCGGGGTGTCGTACGGCCTGGTCCGGCACGGCTGGCACTGGCCGCTGGACGTGGTGGCCAGCTGGTGTCTGAGCACGGTGCTGCTGGCCGCCCTGTCCCTGGTGGTCAGCCGAAGTACGCGTCGAAGTTCTTCTGGAACTCCCAGTTCGCGTAGCGGTCCCAGTTCACCGACCACGTCATCAGGCCCCGCAGCGCGGGCCAGGTCCCGTGGGTGGCGTACGAGCCGCAGTTCGTCCTCTTCGTCAGGCAGTCCAGGGTCTTGGTGACCTCGGACGGGGAGACGTAGCCGTTGCCCGCGTTGGTCGACGCCGGCATGCCGATCGCGACCTGGTCGGGGCGCAGCGGCGGGAAGACGTTGTTCGGGTCGCCGGCGACCGGGAAGCCGGTGAGGAGCATGTCGGTCATGGCGATGTGGAAGTCGGCGCCGCCCATGGAGTGGTACTGGTTGTCCAGGCCCATGATCGGGCCGGAGTTGTAGTCCTGGACGTGCAGGAGCGTGAGGTCGTCGCGCAGGGCGTGGATGACCGGGAGGTAGGCGCCGCAGCGCGGGTCCTGGCCGCCCCATTTGCCGGTGCCGTAGTACTGGTAGCCGTTCTGCACGAAGAAGGTCTCCGGGGCCATCGTGAGGACGAACTTCGCGCCGTATCTGGCCTTCAGGGTCTTCAGCGCCGAGATGAGGTTCACGATCACGGGGGTGGTCGGGTTCCTGAAGTCGGTGTCGTTCGCGTTCAGGGACAGCGAGTGGCCCTCGAAGTCGATGTCCAGGCCGTCGAGGCCGTAGGTGTCGATGATCTTCGAGACGGAGGCGACGAAGGTGTCGCGGGCCGCGGTCGTGGTCAGCTGGACCTGGCCGTTCTGGCCGCCGATCGAGATCAGGACCTTCTTGCCGGCGGCCTGCTTGGCCTTGATCGCCGCCTTGAAGTCGGCGTCGCTCTCCACGTTCGGGCACTCGGTGACCGGGCAGCGGTTGAAGCGGATGTCCCCGGAGGTGGCCGAGGTGGGCTCGCCGAAGGCCAGGTCGATGACGTCCCAGCTGTCGGGGACGTCGGCGAGGCGGGTGTAGCCGGCGCCGTTGGCGAAGCCGGCGTGCAGGTAGCCGACGAGGGCGTGGGCGGGCAGGTCGGACGAGCCGCCGCCACCGCCGCCGGGGCTGGTCGTCGCGGTCACCACGGCGGACTTCGCGGACTCGCCGGCGTCGTTCACCGCGGTGACCTGGAAGCTGTACGCCGTCGAGGCCGCGAGGCCGGACACGGTGGCCGAGGTACCGGTCACCGTCTGGACCTTGGCGCCGTCGCGGTAGACCGCGTAGCCGGTCGCGCCGGTCACCGCCGACCAGGACAGGCCGACGGAGGACGAGGTCACGGTGGTGGTCTTCAGGCCGGCGGGGGCGGCGGGCGGCTGTGTGGTGCCGCTGCCGCCGGGGCCGACGAGGGTGAGGTCGTCGGCGTAGTAGGCGCCGGTGCCGTACCAGCCGTGGGTGTAGATCGTGACCTTGGTGGTGGCCGCCCCGGTACGGAAGGTGGTGCTCAGCTTCTGCCAGTCGGGGGCGGACTGGGTCCAGGTGGAGACGTCGGTGGTGCCGGTGCCGTTCGCGCCGAGGTAGACGTAGGAGCCGCGGACGTAACCGGACAGGGTGTACTGGGCGTTCGGCTGGACGGTCACCGTCTGGGAGCACTGGGCGTTGTCGCTGCCGGCCGGGGTGGCCCGGAGTGCCGAACTCCCGCTGTGCACGGGCGAGGTGACGGTCGTGCCGGCGGTGCAGGTCCAGCCGGTCAAGCCGGACTCGAAGCCGCCGTTGACCGCGACGTCCGCGTCGGCCGCACGGGCGGCCGACGAGAGCGCGGTGATGCCGGGCACGGCCAGCAGTGCGGCCGTGAGCGCGGCGAGGACGGATCTGGGTCGTCTGGCGCGGTCCACGAGTGCCTCCGGGTTCTGGGGAGTTGGAGGGGCGGAGCGCACACAACTTGGTCCAGACCAATCCTGTTGTCAAGGTGTCGGGGCGCTACCCGTTCTCACCCCTCTCCCTCGCCGCCCCCGCCGCCTCGTGCATCGCCAGTTCCAGCAGCGCCGGGTCGGTCAGCGTGCCCGAGCCGTCCGGCGGCACCAGCCAGCGCACGCCCCGGGTCGCCCGGCCCGGATACGGCACGACGATCCAGGTGCCGGCCCCGGCGGTCCTGATCCCGGTGCCGAGCCAGCGGGACGCCGTGCCCGGAGGCACGAGGAAGCCGACCCGGTCGTCGCCGAAGTCGACGAGTACCGGGCCGAGTTGGTCGAGGATCCGGGTGAGCACGTCGAGGGTCGGATAGCCGAGGTCGCCCGGCAGGATCAGGACGTCCCACGCCTTGCCGGCGGGCAGCAGCGCGACCCCGAGGGGGTTGCGCTCCCACTCCCGGCGACAGGCCTCGGGGTCCGGTGCGACGGATGCCAGCCATTCGACCGCCGTCTTCGCCCCAGTCATGAGAAGGCCTCCCTTTCTCTCGTGAACGCGGTCGCGTCATGAGGGAGAGGGAGGCCCCCCGGGAGCATTACGCGGGTTCGGGCGACTTGTTGCGGCGACCCGGGTCACCGCACGGCTAACTGTCGAAGCCCAGCCCCAGCCGGTCCATCGTCCGCAGCCACAGGTTCCGGCGGCCCCCGTGGGCGTCGGCGCGGGCCAGGGACCACTTGGTGAGGGCGATGCCCGTCCAGGCGAAGGGCTCCGGCGGGAACGGCAGCGGCTTCTTGCGGACCATCTCCAGTCCGGTCCGCTCGGTGCGCTCCCCGTCCAGCAGGTCGAGCATCACGTCCGCACCGAACCGGGTCGCACCGACGCCGAGCCCGGTGTAGCCCGCCGCGTAGGCCACACGGCCCTGGTGGGCGGTGCCGAAGAACGCCGAGAAGCGGGAGCAGGTGTCGATCGCGCCGCCCCAGGCGTGGGTGAAGCGGACACCCTCCAGCTGCGGGAAGCACGTGAAGAAGTGGTCCGCGAGCTTGGCGTAGGTCTCGGGCCGGTCGTCGTACTCGGCGCGGACCCGGCCGCCGTAGGGGTAGATCGCGTCGTAGCCGCCCCACAGGACGCGGTTGTCGGCGGACAGCCGGAAGTAGTGGAACTGGTTCGCCGAGTCCCCGAGGCCCTGTCTGTTCTTCCAGCCGACCGACGCGAGCTGGTCGGCGGTGAGCGGCTCGGTCATCAGCGCGTAGTCGTAGACGGGGACGGTGTACGACCGCACGCGGCGCAGCAGGCTCGGGAAGACGTTCGTGCCGAGCGCGACCTTGCGGGCGCGGACGGCGCCGTAGGGGGTGCGTACGGCCATCCCGGCACCGTAGCTCCTCAGGGTCAGGGCGGGCGTGTGCTCGTACACCCGCACCCCGAGCTTCAGGCAGGCCTTCTTCAGGCCCCATGCCAGCTTGGCCGGGTGGAGCATGGCCACGCCCCGGCGGTCCCACAGGCCGGCCTGGAAAGTGGGCGAGTTCACCTGCTCGCGCACGGCGTCGGCGTCCAGGAACTCGATGCCGTCCGCGAGCCCCTTCTCCTGAAGCTCCCGGTGCCAGTCGCGCAGTTCCCGCGCCTGGTAGGTCGCGGTGGCGACGTCGATCTCGCCGGTGCGTTCGAAGTCGCAGTCGATGCCGTGCCGGGCGATCGCCGCCTCGATCTCGTCGAGGTTGCGCCGGCCCAGCTCCTGAAGCTTGTGGATCTCGTCGGGCCAGCGGGTCAGGCCGTTGGGCAGGCCGTGCGTGAGGGAGGCGGCGCAGAAGCCGCCGTTGCGGCCGGAGGCGGCCCAGCCCGCCTCGCGGCCTTCCAGCAGCACCACATCGCGCCGCGGGTCGCACTCCTTGGCATTGAGCGCGGTCCACAGTCCGCTGTAGCCGCCGCCGACCACGAGCAGGTCGCAGGTCTCGGCGGAGGTGAGGGCGGGCTCGGCGGGTGGCTTGCCGGGGTCTTCCAGCCAGTACGGGACCGGCTGGGCTTCGGAGAGAGAGGAGATCCAGTTGTCTTTGCCACGGCTCATGGCGCTTGGGGCCATGATTTCAACTCCCTACAGAGGACGTTCCGGGAAAGGGCTCATGCCTTTTGCTTGTTCCGGCGATTGCTGACCACCATCGACGTCAGCACGAAGAGAACGGCGACCAGGAACATGGCCGTACCGATCACGTTGATCTGGACGGGCGTTCCGCGCTGGGCCGAGCCCCACACGAACATGGGGAAGGTGACGGTCGAACCGGCGTTGAAATTGGTGATGATGAAATCGTCGAAGGAGAGCGCGAACGACAGCAGCGCGCCCGCGGCGATTCCGGGTGCCGCGATGGGCAGGGTGACCCGCAGGAAGGTCTGCACGGGACCGGCGTACAGGTCCCGGGCGGCCTCCTCGAGGCGCGGGTCCATCGACATCACGCGCGCCTTGACCGCGGTGACGACGAAGCTCAGGCAGAACATGATGTGGGCGATGAGGATCGTCCAGAAGCCCAGCTGGGCGCCCATGTTGAGGAACAGGGTGAGCAGCGAGGCGGCCATGACGACCTCGGGCATCGCCATGGGCAGGAAGATCAGCGAGTTGACGGCGCCGCGCGCGCGGAAGCGGTAGCGGACCAGCGCGAAGGAGATCATCGTGCCGAGAATGGTGGCGCCGACCGTCGCCCAGACGGCGATCTGGAGGCTGATGGACAGCGAGCCGCACAGGTCGGCGACACCGCACGGGTCCTTCCAGGCGTCCGTGGAGAACCGCTGCCATTCGTAGTTGAAGCGCCCCTTGGGTTTGTTGAAGGAGAACACCGTGACGATGACGTTCGGCAGCAGGAGATAGGCGAGCGTCAGCAGTCCGGCGATGACGACGAGACGGCGCTTGAGCCAGGTGACGAAGGGCATTTAGACCAGATCCTCCGTCCCGGACCGGCGGATGTAGAGCGTGACCATGGCCAGGATCGCGGCCATGAGGATGAAGGAGAGGGCCGCGGCCGTCGGATAGTCCAGAATCCGCAGGAACTGCGTCTGGATGACGTTGCCGATCATGCGGGTGTCGGTGGAGCCGAGGAGTTCGGCGTTGACGTAGTCACCGGCCGCCGGGATGAAGGTCAGCAGCGTCCCGGAGACCACACCCGGCATGGACAGCGGGAAGGTGACCTTGCGGAAGGTGGTCCACGGCTTGGCGTACAGGTCGCCGGCCGCCTCGTGCAGCCGCCCGTCGATCCGCTCCAGCGAGGTGTACAGCGGAAGGATCATGAACGGCAGGAAGTTGTACGTCAGGCCGCAGACGACCGCGAGCGGGGTGGCCAGGACGCGGTCGCCGGCCGTCCAGCCGAGCCAGTTGGTGAGGTCCAGGACGTGCAGCGAGTTCAGGGTGTGCACGACCACGCCGTTGTCCGCGAGGATCGTCTTCCAGGCCAGGGTGCGGATCAGGAAGCTGGTGAAGAACGGCGCGATCACCAGGATCATGATCAGGTTGCGCCAGCGGCCCGCGCGGAAGGCGATGAGATAGGCCAGCGGGTAGCCGAGCAGCAGGCACAGCACGGTCGCGGCGGCGGCGTAGAAGACGGACCGCAGGAACTGGGGCCAGTACGCGGACAGGGCGTCCCAGTAGGTCGCGAAGTGCCAGGTGACCTTGTAGCCCTGCTCCAGGGAGCCCTGCTGCACGGAGGTGGAGGCCTGGTAGAGCATCGGCAGCGCGAAGAAGACGATCAGCCACAGCATGCCGGGCAGCAGCAGCCAGTACGGCGTGAACCGGCCGCGCTTGCGCGGGGGCTTCTTCTCCGGGGTCGCGGGGGCGAGAGGCGGGGGCGCCTCGGTGAGGGTGGACATCAGGCGGCGACCTCTTCCTCGGTGCCCGCGTCGATGTCCTGGGTGGCGTCCAGGCCGAAGGTGTGCGCCGGGCTCCAGTGCAGGACCACGTCGGCGCCGGGGACGAGCCGGCCGTCGCGCTCGACGTTCTGCACGTACACCGCCAGCTCGTCGCAGACCGGGCTGTCGATGACGTACTGCGTGGAGACACCGATGAAGCTGGCATCGGCGATCTTGCCGGTGAGGCGGTTGCGGCCCTGAGGGATCTCCCCCGCGTCGTCGGCGTGCGTGAGCGAGATCTTCTCCGGGCGGATGCCGACCAGCACCTTGCCGCCGGCCGTCGTCGGGGCGGAACACCGCGCCTCGGGCAGCACCAGCTTGCCGCCGCCCGCCTTGAGCACGATGTCGTCGCCGTTCTTCGTGTCGACCTCGGCCTCGATCAGGTTGGAGGTGCCGAGGAAGTTCGCGACGAACGTGCTCTGCGGGTTCTCGTACAGGTCGGCCGGCGAGCCCAGCTGCTCGACCCGGCCGCCGTTCATCACGGCGACCGTGTCGGCCATGGTCATGGCCTCCTCCTGGTCGTGCGTGACGTGGACGAAGGTGATGCCGACCTCGGTCTGGATGCGCTTGAGCTCCAGCTGCATCTGGCGGCGCAGTTTCAGGTCCAGGGCGCCGAGCGGCTCGTCCAGCAGGAGCACCCTGGGGTGGTTGATCAGGGCGCGGGCCACGGCGACGCGCTGCTGCTGGCCGCCGGAGAGCTGGTGCGGTTTCTTGCGCGCCTGCTCGCCGAGCTGGACCAGTTCCAGCATGTCCTCGACCTGCTTCTTCACGCTCTTGATGCCGCGCCGGCGCAGGCCGAAGGCGACGTTCTCGAAGATGTCGAGGTGCGGGAAGAGGGCGTAGGACTGGAAGACCGTGTTCACCGGCCGCTTGTACGGCGGCAGGTGCGTGACGTCCTGGTCGCCGAGCCGGACCGTGCCCGTCGTGGGCTCCTCCAGGCCGGCGATCATGCGCAGGGTGGTGGTCTTGCCGCAGCCGGAGGCGCCGAGCAGGGCGAAGAAGGAGCCCTCGGGCACGGTCAGGTCCAGCGGGTGTACGGCGGTGAAGGAGCCGTAGGTCTTGGAGATGCCGGCGAGGCGGACGTCGCCGCTGTTGTCCGGTGTCGTCTTCATCGTCGTCACGCCCCTGTGAGCTTCGCGAACTTACCTTCGTAGGCCGTCTCTTCCTTCTGGCTCAGGGAGCGGAAGGCGTGGGACTTCGCCTGCATGGCCTTGTCGGGCACGATCAGCGGGTTGTCCGCCGCGTCCTTGTCGATCTTCGCAAGGTAGGGCTTCACCCCGTCGACCGGCGTCACGTAGTTGATGTAGGCGGCGAGCGCGGCGGCCTGCTCGGGTTCGTAGTAGAAGTCCATGAGCCGCTCGGCGTTGGTCTTGTGCCGCGCCCTGTTGGGGACGCACATGTTGTCGGTCGACGTCATGTAGCCGCTGTCGGGGATGACGAAGTCGACGTCCGGGCTGTCCGCCTTGAGCTGGACCACGTCCCCGGCCCAGGCGACGCAGGCCGCGAAGTCGCCCTTGGTCAGGTCGGAGGTGTAGTCGTTGCCGGTGAAGCGGCGGATCTGGCCCTTGTCGACGGCCTTCTGGAGACGGGCGATCACCGCGTCGAAGTCGTCGTCGGTGAACTTCGCCGGGTCCTTGCCCATGTCGAGCAGGGTCATGCCGATGGAGTCCCGCATCTCCGACAGGAAGCCCACGCGCCCCTTGAGCTTCGGGTTGTCGAGCAGGTCGGAGACCGACTTCACCTCGATGCCGTCGAGCGCCTTCTTGTTGTAGGCGATCACGGTGGAGATGCCCTGCCAGGGATACGAGTACGCCCGCCCGGGGTCCCAGTCGGGGTCGCGGAACTGGGGCGAGAGGTTGGTGTAGGCGTGCGGCAGGTTCGACGGGTCCAGCTTCTGCACCCAGCCGAGGCGGATCAGCCGGGCGGCCAGCCAGTCGGTGAGGACGATGATGTCGCGGCCGGTGTCCTGGCCCGCGGCGAGCTGCGGCTTGATCTTGCCGAAGAACTCGTTGTTGTCGTTGATGTCCTCGGTGTAGTTGACCGTGATCCCGGTCCGCCGGCGGAAGGTCTCCAGGGTGGGGTGGTGCTTGCCGCTGTCGTCGACGTCGATGTACTCGGTCCAGTTGGAGAAGTTCACCACCTTCTCCTGGGCGGAGTGGTCCTGGGCGGAGGTGCCGCCCTGGGTCTTGCCCGCCGCGGGGATCCCGCAGCCGCTCAGCGCCCCGAGGCCGCCGGCGGCGAGCGCGCCGCCCGCGGACGCCCGCAGCAGCGACCGGCGGGTCAGGGCGGCCCTGCCGCCCAGCAAGCTGCGCCGCATGGCGGCCACCTGGGGCGGGGTGAGGCGGTCGGGCTCGTACTGCTCCATACGCGTGGTGCCCTTTCGGGAGGATCGGCCTGGTCGGTGGCCTGGTCGTCGCTAGCGGTCCCCGAAGATCGTGCGGTGCCAGTCCTTCCTCGCCACCGCGGTGTTGTCGAACATTACGTGCTTGACCTGCGTGTATTCCTCGAAGGAGTATGCCGACATGTCCTTGCCGAAGCCGGAGGCCTTGTAGCCGCCGTGCGGCATCTCGCTGATGATCGGGATGTGGTCGTTGATCCAGACACAGCCCGCCTTGATCTCGCGGGTGGCCCGGTTCGCGCGGTAGACGTTGCTGCTCCACGCGGAGGCGGCCAGGCCGTACGGGGTGTCGTTGGCCAGCCGGATGCCCTCATCATCACTGTCGAACGGCAGTACGACCAGTACCGGGCCGAAGATCTCCGACTGGACGATCTCGCTGTCCTGGGCCGCGTCGGCGATCAAGGTGGGCCGGTAGTAGGCGCCGTCCTTCAGGTCGCCCTGGGGGGCCTCGCCGCCGGTCACCACGCGCGCGTGGGCACGCGCGCGGTCCACGAAGGCGGCGACCCGGTCGCGCTGGACGTGCGAGATCAGCGGCCCGAGGTCGGTGCCGGGCGCGAACGGGTCGCCGAGCCGCACGGTCTCCATCAGCACGGCCGTCCGCTCCACGAACGCCTCGTACAGCGGACGCTGCACGTACGCGCGCGTGGCGGCCGTGCAGTCCTGACCGGTGTTGATGAGCGCACCGGCGACCGCGCCGTGCACCGCGGCCTCCAGGTCGGCGTCGTCGAAGACGACGAAGGGCGCCTTGCCGCCCAGTTCCAGATGCAGCCGCTTGACGGTGGCGGTGGCGATCTCGGCGACGCGCTTGCCGACGGCGGTGGACCCGGTGAAGGAGGTCATGGCCACGTCGGGGTGCCCGACGAGATGCTCACCGGCCTCCTTCCCGGTGCCGGTGACGATGTTGACCACGCCGTCCGGGATGCCGGCGTCCGTGGCGGCCTGCGCGAACAGCAGCGAGGTCAGCGGGGTCAGCTCGGCGGGCTTCAGCACGATGGTGTTGCCCGCGGCGATCGCCGGGAGGATCTTCCAGGCGGCCATCTGGAGCGGGTAGTTCCAGGGCGCGATGGAGCCGACGACACCGATGGGCTCACGCCGGACGTACGACGTGTGGTCGCCGGAGTACTCACCGGCGGACTGCCCCTGCAGATGCCGGGCGGCGCCCGCGAAGAACGCGGTGTTGTCGATGGTCCCCGGCACGTCGAACTCGCGGGTGAGCTTGAGCGGCTTGCCGCACTGGAGGGACTCCGCGCGGGCGAACTCCTCGGCGCGGTCGGCGAGCACGGCGGCGAACCGGTGCAGGGCGTCGGAGCGCTCGCCCGGGGTGGCGGCGGCCCAGCCCGGAAAGGCGGCGCGCGCCGCGGCGACGGCCGCGTCCACGTCGTCGGTACCGGCCAGCTCGTACGTGTACACCTCGGCGCCGGTGGCCGGGTCGACCACGCAGTGGGTACGGCCCGAGGTGCCCTGGGCGAGCCGGCCGGCGACGAACTGCGCGCCGGCCGCGAGGCGGTCCTGTGCGGGGAATCGTTCCGGGGTGGCGGTGCCCGGGTTGTGCATGTCGCTCTCCTCCGCCGTGCGCCCGTCCCGAGGGGCGGGGGGCGTAGCTCCAGCTCGATTTGAGTGCCGATCCTGACAGAGTGACCGGACGCCAACAAGTGATTCCGTTGTTGCCTTTTGGTTACGCGACGGAATCTGTCGACCAGGTGTCGAGTCGCGGCGCGAAAGGGCGGACGGAGTGTCAGTGGTGCGTGCCACACTCGCGTGCATGGGGAAGATCGATGGGGTGGACGCCCTGATCAGGGAGGTCCGGGCAGGGTCCCGGATCAAGTATCTGCACTTCTGGGGACACCGGCCGCGGCCGGACAGTCGGATCGGCCCGAGCTGTCTGAGCCAGTGGTGGCCGTCGCCGTTCGTGGTGGACGGCGTGCGGTACGCGACGGCCGAGCACTGGATGATGGCGGGCAAGGCCCGGCTGTTCGGGGACGCGGAGGCGGAGCGCCGGGTGCTGGCCGCGGAGCATCCCGCCGAGGCGAAGAAGGCGGGGCGGCTGGTCCGGGACTTCGACGAGGCGGTGTGGGCGCGGGAGCGCTTCCGGCTGGTCGTCGAGGGCAGCGTGCACAAGTTCGCCGCCGATGACGACCTCGGGATGTTCCTGCTGGGGACCGGGGAGCGGGTACTGGTGGAGGCGAGCCCCGTGGACCGGATATGGGGCATCGGCCTGGCGGCGGACGACGAGGCGGCCTCGGACCCGGAGCGGTGGCGGGGCCTGAACCTGCTGGGCTTCGCACTGATGGAGGCCCGAGAGCGGTTGGCGGGAGCGGGCGCGTAGGCCTGCGGCGCCTCGGGCGGGGGCGGTGCGGGGTTGACGGTGTCGGATGACCGGCGTCGGATCACCGACGTCGGCCTGGCGTCGGTCCGCGTCGGTGGATCAGCGCCGGCGGGGTGCCGTCGGGCTCGTGAGTCCTCGCCGGCTGTCGCCGCGGTGCGGTGTCGCGGTGGCTGGGCGAGTTCCTCGGGGTGGTCTCTCCGGCTTGGAACCGGTCTCCCCGGCCGATCTCGGACAGGCCCGGCCGGGGTCGGTCAGCGGTCGGTCGGCGCGTCAGGTGTCCAATGCGATGAACAGGGCGAACAGGCCCAGCACCAGGACGATGCCGGCGGCGCCGCAGATGATGCCGGCCAGGGCCACGCCCGGGTTCGTCGCCTCGCCTCGGTTGGCCCTGCCTCGGCCCAGGCCGCCGAAGATCAGGGCCAGGATGCCCAGCACCAGGGCGATCGGCCACATGATGAAGCCGACCGCCGAGATGATCCCCAGCACCAGGGAGGCCGTACCCATGCCGTTGCTCGGGGGCGGCTGCATGCCGGGCCAGGCATAGCCGTGGGCGGCGGGATAGGGGGCGACGCCGTACGGGGCCTGCTGTGGGCCCGGGTAGCCGTACGCCGGCGCGGTGCCCGGGTAGCCGTACGGCATCTGGCCGGGGCCGTCGGGGGCGATGGGCGGCGGCGGCACCGGCTGCGCTCCCCCGTGGGGGCCGGCGGGGGACGCCGGCGGGGCGAAGGGGTTCGCCGGGGGCGTGGGGGCGGGCGGCGCGTAGGGGTTGGGCAGAGGTGCGTGGGCCGGAGGTGCGAAGGGGTTCGGCTCCGAGGCGGCAGACGTGGACGGGGGTGCGAAGGGGTTCGGCTGAGGGGCCGGCGCTGCGGGTGTGGAGCCGCCGGCTGGGACGGCCCATGGCGCGGGTACCGCGTCGGCGGGCGCGGCCGGACCTGGGAACGCCGGCAGCGACGTCGCCGTCTGCTGGTCGTGGACGGAGCCGGGGGCAGGGACGGTGTCCTGGACCGGTGCCTCATCCGCTCCGGGGGCGGCCGGTGCGGTCCGCTCCCGTTCCTTGTCGAGGGAGACCCGGGGTATCGCGGAGTGGTGCCCGGCGCTCCGCTCTCCCGGCATGGACTGCGGCACCTCGTCGGACATGGTCGGCGAACCCCTCTGCTGGACGTCCCGTCATGCTACGGGCAGCGCGGGCGGCCGTGACCCGGGGCCTACGATGATGCCGCGCAACCCGATCAGCCGATCATCGCGCCCGCACCACGGACCGCGGCCGACGCACGACGTGCCGTGGACCACGTGCCGCGGGCGCCCGTCCCGGGGAGGACCCCTTGACCGACAGCTCCGTACCCGCCTCCGGCACCGCCGACCGCGATCTGCGCTCCTTCATCGCCGGACTGCCCAAGGCGGAACTGCACGTCCACCACGTCGGCTCCGCCTCCCCCCGCATCGTCTCGGAACTGGCCGCCCGCCACCCCGACTCGAAGGTCCCGAGCGACCCCGAGGCCCTGGTCGACTACTTCACCTTCACCGACTTCGCGCACTTCATCGAGGTGTACCTGTCGGTCGTGGACCTCATCCGCACCCCGGAGGACGTCCGGCTGCTCACCTACGAGGTGGCCCGCGACATGGCCCGGCAGCAGGTGCGGTACGCCGAGCTGACCATCACCCCCTTCTCCTCCACCCGGCGCGGCATCGACGCGCGGGCGTTCATGGACGCGATCGAGGACGCCCGGAAGTCCGCCGAGGCCGAGTTCGGGACCGTACTGCGCTGGTGCTTCGACATTCCCGGCGAGGCCGGTCTGGAGTCGGCCGAGGAGACGGTGCGGCTGGCCACCGACGACCGGTTCCGCCCGGAGGGCCTGGTGTCGTTCGGGCTCGGCGGGCCGGAGATCGGCGTGCCCCGGCCGCAGTTCAAGCCGTACTTCGACCGGGCCATCGCCGCCGGTCTGCACTCCGTTCCGCACGCCGGGGAGACGACCGGCCCGGAGACCGTGTGGGACGCGCTGACCGAGTTGCGCGCCGAGCGGATCGGGCACGGCACCAGCTCGGCGCGGGACCCGAAGCTGCTCGCCCACCTCGCCGAGCACCGCGTCCCGCTGGAGGTGTGCCCGACCTCCAACATCGCCACCCGCGCGGTCCGCACGCTGGAGGAGCATCCGATCAAGGAGTTCACGCGGGCCGGGGTGCTGGTCACGATCAACTCCGACGATCCGCCGATGTTCGGCACCGACCTGAACAACGAGTACGCGGTGGCCGCGCGGCTCCTGGACCTGGACGAGCGGGGCCTCGCCGATCTGGCGAAGAACGCCGTGGAGGCCTCCTTCCTGGACGCGGCCGGCAAGGCGCGGATCGCGGCGGAGATCGACACGTACGCCGCCGCCTGGCCGGCCTCCTGACACCGGCCACAATGGGGGCCATGCAGACGCTGACCGCCGTGGCCCACCGCGGCGACCCCTACCGTTTCCGCGAGAACACCCTCGCCTCACTGCGGTCCGCGCTCGACCAGGGCGCGGACGCGGTCGAGGTCGACGTACGGCTCACCCGGGACGGCGTCCCGGTGCTGCTGCACGACGACACGCTGCGGCGGCTGTGGGAGGTCGACCGGCCGCTGGGCGCGCTGTCCGCGGACGAGCTGCGCGGGCTCACGGCGGGCGGTGTACCGACGCTGGCGGAGGCGCTGGCCGCGACCGGGGACGGCAGGGTGATGGTGGACCTGTGCGGACCGGTCGGCCGCCGCACGGTCGCGCGGACCCTGGACGTGGTCCGGCAGTGCGGGGCCGGGGACCGGGTCTACTACAGCGCGCACGCCGAGGCGATGCTCGCCGTCCGCGCCGCCGACCCGGCCGCCGAGATCGCCCTGACCTGGACGACCCTGGCGCCGCCCCGGCCCGCGCTGCTGGCCGCGATCCGCCCGCGCTGGCTCAACTACCGCTTCTCGCTGGTGAGCCGGGAGCTGGCGGCCCGCGTCCACCACGACGGCCTGCTGCTGTCCGTGTGGACCCCGGACACCCGCCGTTCCATGAGCCGCCTGCTGGACCTGGGCGTCGACTCGATCACGACGAACCGGGTCGACGTCCTGCACGGCCTGCGCACCGCGGGCTAGGTCCTGTCGTCAAACTCCCGTCGTCCGCCCGGAGGGCGGGTCGCGCGGCGTCAGGTGCGTGCTCTCGGCGTGCCGGGCCCCGGCCCTCG
>NZ_JBFATL010000049.1:0-56962 GCF_040678315.1 Streptomyces sp. NPDC052721
GCGCGGTACACCAACAACCCGGCCGTGGGGCTGAGCCGGTCCTGCGGCTGCCCGCCACGCCGACGGCGCCGGGCACCTGCCCGGCGCCGTCGGCGTGTCGGTCAGGCCCCCCGCACCTCCGCGAGCGTGACCGGCCGGTGCTCGTGCAGGGACAGCGTGCAGGCCTCGGCGATCCAGCCGGCCTCCAGGGCGTCCTCGACGGTGCACGGCGAGGTCCGGGTACCGGCCACGACCTCGGTGAACGCGGTCAGTTCGGCGCGGTAGGCGTCGGTGAAGCGGTCCATGAAGAAGTCGTGCGGGGTGCCGGCGGGGAAGGTGACACCGGGCTCGACCGAGCGCAGCGGCAGCTTGTCGTCCAGGCCGACGGCGATCGAGTCGGCGAAGCCGTGCAGTTCCATGCGCACGTCGTAACCCCGCTTGTTGTGCCGGGAGTTGGACACCACCGCGATCGTGCCGTCGTCCAGGGTCAGGATCGCGCCGGTGGTGTCGGCGTCGCCCGCCGCCTTGATGTAGTCGGCGCCCCGGTTGCCGCCCACCGCGTACACCTCGGTGACCTCACGGCCCGTCACCCAGCGGATGATGTCGAAGTCGTGCACGGAGCAGTCACGGAAGATCCCGCCGGACGCGGCGATGTACGCGGCCGGCGGCGGCGCGGGGTCGAGGGTCGTGGAGCGGACCGTGTGCAGCGTGCCCAGCTCACCGGCCCGTACGGCGGCCCGCGCGGCGACGAAGCCCGCGTCGAAGCGCCGGTTGTAGCCGATCTGGATCGGCACGCCGCTGTCCCGCACGGCCTTCAGCACCTCGACGCCCTCCGCCATGGTGCGGGCGACCGGCTTCTCGCAGAAGACCGGGACGCCGGCCTCGACTCCGGCCCGGATCAGCGCCGGATGGGCGTCCGTCGCCGCCGCGACGACGAGGCCGTCCACGCCGGCCGCCAGCAGGGCCTCCGGCGAGTCCGCGACCTGTGCCCCGAACCGCTCGGCGGCGGCCTTGGCCGCGTCCGCGAACGGGTCGGCGACGACGAGCGACTCGACGGCGTCCAGTCCGGAGAGGGTCTCGGCGTGGAAGGCGCCGATGCGGCCGAGGCCGAGGATTCCGATACGCATGCGGTAGTGCTCCTAGGGTTGGTGCTTCAGTTCTAGTCGAGGCCGCCGAGCACGTTCTGGTCCCAGTCGATCACCGACCCCGTGACCACCCCCGACCGCTCGGACAGCAGGAAGACCACGAAGTCCGCGATTTCGTCCGGCTGGCCGAGCTTGCCCATCGGCAGCCGGGCCGCGGCCTGCTCGCGCCAGTCGTCGCCGGCGCCGTGGAAGGCCCGCTGGGTGGCGTCCTCGCCCTCGGTCGCGGTCCAGCCGATGTTCAGGCCGTTGATCCGGATCCGGTCCCAGCGGTGGGCGTGCGCCGCGTTCCGGGTGAGGCCCGCCAGACCCGCCTTGGCGGCGACGTACGGCGCGAGGAACGGCTGCCCGCCGTGCGCCGACGAGGTGATGACGTTGACGATCGTGCCGGGGGCCTTGCGGGCCGTCATGTCGGCGACCGCAGCCTGCATCGCGAAGAACGGCCCCTTGAGGTTGACCGCGATGTGCGCGTCGAACAGCTCCGGTGTGGTGTCCAGCAGCGTGCCCCGCGAGGTCAGCCCGGCCGAGTTCACCAGGCAGTCGATCCGGCCGTACGCGTCCACGACCTCGGCGACCGACGCCCTGGCCTGCTCCGCGTCCGCCAGATCGGCCTGGACGTACAGCGCCTCGCACCCGGCCGCCGACAGCTCCGCCACCAGCGCCTCGCCCGGCTCCGGGCGCCGCCCGCTCACCGCCACGACGGCGCCCTCGCGGACGGCGGCCCGCGCGATGGCGGCCCCCACCCCCTGGCTGCCGCCGTTGACGAGAACGACCTTGTCGTCGAGAAGTCCCATGCCCTGCCTCAGCTCTCCCGGCGTTCCGCCGCCGCCCGCAGTTCCTCGCGCAGCCGCCCGGGCCCCCATGTCTCCCTCAGCGCCCGCCGCACCAGGTCCGCCTGCGCCGGCGGGGCCAGCCCGGCGACCGGCGGGTCGCTGTCCAGGTTGGTGGGGAAGGGGTAGCCCTCGGCGCTCGCGGCGATCACGTTGTCCAGCCACTCCTCGGACGCGCCCGCCTCCTTGCGCCGCACCAGCACCGGGAACACGGCGTTCGTCACCGCCTCGCGGTCCACGGTCTCCATCGCGCGGCCGAACGCGGACGAGATCTGCAGCAGGTTGGCCGTGCGCCGGACGTCCGCCGTCCGGTTGGCGCCGGCGGCGTGGAAGAGCGCCGGGTTGAAGAAGGCGGCGTCGCCCTTCGCGAGCGGGAGCCGCACGTGGTGCGCCGCGAAGTACTCCTGGAACTCCGGGAGCCGCCAGGCCAGGTAGCCCGGCTCGTAGAGCTGGGAGTACGGCAGGTAGAGCGTCGGTCCGGACTCCACCGGCATGGCGCAGTGGGCGACCGCGCCCTGGAGGGTGAGCAGGGGGGAGAGGCGGTGCACGTGCGCGGGATAGGCGGCGGCCACCGCGTTGCTCAGGAAGCCCAGATGGTAGTCCCGGTGCGCGGTCTGTCCGGCGCCGCCCGGGTTGACCACGTTGACCTGGGAGGTGACCTGGTAGCCGGGGCCCAGCCAGGCCGTGGCGAGCAGGGCCAGGACGTCGTTGGCGTAGTAGTCGGCGAACGCCTCCGCGTCGTACACGGCCGTCTTCTCCAGCGCGTTCCACACCCGGTCGTTGGCGCCCGGCGCGGCGAAGTGGTCGCCCGCCGTCGCCCCGGCGGCCCGCTGCTCGGCGATCAGCGCCTCGAACACCGCCGTGACCCGGTCGACGACGTCCGGCTCCGGGAAGGCACCCCGGACGACGACGATCCCGGGGCCCTCGGCGAGCGCCCGCACCAGCTCCGCCCCCAGCGCCGTCCGGTCGCCGGCCGTCCGCAGCCGCTCACCCTCGTACACGAGGACGTTCTCCACGACGGACGCGGCGTGCGGGTAGCCGGCCGGATCCGTGGTCCGCTCGACCAGGGCACGGAAGGCGCCGAGATCACAGTCCTGCTCGGACAGCCAGGCACGGCCCGGCACGGCGGCGACGGACATCGGTGTCCCTCTTTCGGTCACGGGAGCGCCGCGCTTTCGGTCACGGGAGTGGCCCGCTTTCGGTCACGCGAGCGGCGCGGCCCTGTCATTCTTGTCAGTACAAACCCCTCGAACAACCAGCACGCGACCATCAAAAACCCCTCAAGGAGCCGGTCCATGGGCCACCCGTTCCCGATCCGGGAGATCGCACGTCAGGCCGGTCTCAGCGAGGCCACCGTGGACCGGGTGCTGAACGGCAGGGGAGGGGTGCGGGAGAGCACCGCGCGGGAGGTGCACCGGGCCATCGCCGACCTCGACCGGCAGCGCACCCAGGTCCGGCTGATCGGCCGTACCTTCATGGTCGACATCGTGGCCCAGGCACCCGAGCGGTTCACCACCGCCGTACGCGCCGCCCTGGAGGCCGAACTGCCCGCGCTCCACCCGGCCGTCGTGCGCTCCCGCTTCCACTTCCGCGAGACCGGCCCGGTCCGGGAGCTGGTCGGCACGCTCGACCGGATCGCCCGGCGCGGCTCGCAGGGCGTGATCCTCAAGGCGCCGGACGTCCCCGAGGTCACCGCGGCCGTCGGCCGGCTGACCGCCGCCGGAGTCCCGGTCGTCACCCTCGTCACCGACCTGCCCGCGAGCGGACGCGTCGGCTACGTCGGCATCGACAACCGGGCGGCCGGCGCGACCGCCGCCTACCTGATGGGCCAGTGGCTCGGCGACCGGCCCGGCAACGTCCTCACCAGCCTCAGCAGCGGCTTCTTCCGCAACGAGGAGGAGCGCGAGATGGGCTTCCGCGGCGTCATGCGGGCCCGGCATCCGGAGCGGACGCTGGTGGAGATCGCCGAGGGCCAGGGCCTGGACGCCACGCAGTACGACCTGGTCCGCGCCGCCCTGGAACGCGACCCGGAGATCCGGGCGGTGTACTCCATCGGCGGCGGCAACAACGCCACTCTGCGGGCCTTCGCCGACCTGGGCCGCGAGTGCGCCGTGTTCGTGGCGCACGACCTGGACCACGACAACACCCGCCTGCTGCGCGAGCACCGCCTGTCCGCCGTGCTCCACCACGATCTGCGGCACGATCTGCGCGAGGCCTGCCACGAGGTGATGCGCTTCCACGGCGCGCTGCCGCCGGCCGGGCCGGTCCTGCCGTCCGCGATCCAGGTGGTCACGCCGTACAACATGCCTACGACCCCGGCAGGGTGACCCACGCCCCGCTCGCGGCCGACTCCGCCATCGCGTCCAGCACGGTCGCGCTGTGCACCGCGTCCGCGAGCGTGGTGCCGTACGGGGTGCCCTCGGCGATGGAGCGGACGAAGCGGTAGGCCTCGATCACCTTCAGGTCGTCGTAGCCCATCGCGTTGGCCGCGCCCGGCTGGAACGCGGCGAACTCGCCGGCGCCCGGACCGACGTACACCGTGCTCACCGGCTGGTCCTGGTACGTCGTACCCCGGCTCACCCTCAGTTCGTTCATCCGGCGGAAGTCCCAGAACACCGCGCCCCGGGTGCCGTGCACCTCGAAGCCGTAGTTGTTCTGCTCGCCGACCGAGACCCGGCAGGCCTCCAGGACGCCGCGGGCGCCGGAGGCGAAGCGGAGCAGGCAGCTGACGTAGTCCTCGTTCTCGACCGGGCCCGGTTCGCCGCCCGCGGCCAGGGCGTGACCGGCCGTCGCACCGCTCGGACGGGCGCGTTCCGGGACGAAGACCGCTGTGTCGGCGGTGAGCGAGGCGATGTCGCCGAGCAGGAAGCGGGCCAGGTCGGCGCCGTGCGAGGCCAGGTCGCCGAGCACCCCGCTGCCGCCGCGCTCCCGCTCGTAGCGCCAGGTCAGGGCGCCGTCCGGATGGGCCGCGTAATCGCTGAAGAGGCGGACGCGGACGTGGGTGACCGTGCCGATGTCGCCGGAGGCGATCAGTTCGCGGGCGGCCTCGACGGCCGGCGCGTTGCGGTAGTTGAAGCCGACCGTGCCCTGCACACCGGCCCCGGCGACGGCGTCGGCGACCGCGCGGGCGTCCCCGGCGGTCAGGCCCACCGGCTTCTCGATCCAGAGGTGCTTGCCGGCCTCGGCCATCGCCACGCCGATCTCCCGGTGCAGGAAGTTCGGCGCGGTGACGCTCACCGCCCGGACGCGCGGGTCGGCGGCCACCTCGCGCCAGTCCCGGGTCGCCGACGCGAACCCGAACCGCTCGGCGGCCTCCTCCGCCCGTCCCGGCACCTCCTCGGCGACCGTGACCAGCCGGGGCCGCAACGGCAGCCGGGGGTAGTGGTGCGGGAGGCGGGCGTACGCCTGGGTGTGCACCCGGCCCATCCAGCCGAACCCGATGACGGCGACACCGAGCGCGTCCACCATGACAGCCCCTCTCCCTCGGACCGGCTGTTGGACCGGTCCAGATTCGACCGGTGGCCACCTTTGTTCGGACATGACCAGCGTGTCAACCCTTTGACAGCGCGGCGCGCCGCGTGGAACGGTCCATCCCATGAGACCGCCGACGATCCGCGACGTGGCCGAACGGGCCGGCGTGTCGAAGTCGCTCGTCTCACTGGTGCTGCGCGGCACCGGCCCGGTGCGCCCCGAGAAGCGGGAGGCGGTCCTGCGGGCCGTACGCGAGCTGGGGTACCGGCCGAACGCGGCGGCCCGCAGCCTCAGCGAGCAGCGCACCCGCACCGTCGGTGTCCTCCTGGACGACCTGCGCAACCCCTGGTTCGTGGAACTGCTCGACGGGCTGAACTCCCTGCTGCACGCCGCCGGTCTGCACATGCTCCTCGCCGACGCCCGTCTCAACCGTCGGATGGGCCACGACCTGGCAGAGCCCTTCCTGGACCTGGGCGTCGACGGACTGGTGGTGGTCGGTACGGTCCCGGACGCGGGTGGCCTCGGCGTGCTCGCGCGGCGGATGCCGGTGGTCGTGGCGGGCGCCCGCGAGGCGCAGCCGCCGGGCGTGGACGTCGTCGCCGGGGACGACGAGCGGGGCGCCCGGCTCGTCACCGAGCATCTGCTCGGCCTCGGCCACCGCCGGATCGCGCACCTCGCGGGCCACGGCGCCGTCGGCGCGCTGCGCCGGCGTGGCTTCGAGACGGCGATGCGGGCGCACGGCGCCGAACCGCTCGTCGAGCCCGGCGACCTGACCGAGGAGGGCGGCTACCGCGGAACCGTCCGCCTGCTCGGCCGCCCCGAGCGGCCCACGGCGCTCCTCGCCGTCAACGACATGGCCGCGGTGGGCGCGCTGTCGGCGGCCGGCGAGCTGGGACTGCGGGTGCCCGGCGACCTGTCGGTGACCGGGTACGACAACACCAGCGTCTCCCGGCTGCGGCACCTCTGGCTGACCACCGTCGACACCGCCCCGCACGAGGTGGGCCGACGCGCAGCCCGCTGCCTGCTGGACCGCTTCGAGCGCCCGGGCAGCGAGGGGCGGGTGCGGCTGGCCGCGCCGACGCTGGAGATCCGGGGCACGACGGGGCCACCCGGGGACGGCCTCACGGGTTGATCGCGTAGGCCTCGCGCAGCGTCTCGCGCACGGCGCACGTCGTGCGGTCACCCGCGGAGCACCCGCCGTGTCGCCGGGCCCCACCGTCAGCGTCGGCCCCGTCCTCGACCTCGATGGTCGCCGAGCCGCCGATCACCGAGAACAGCAGAAGCGGCGCGTCATGCGGCCGACCCCGGTCGGCGCGCGAGCCGTGCCGCCGTGGACGGTGCGCGGGGCATCGGGTCGGACGGCACTTCGCCCGGAAGCGCCGGCTGGCGGGGGTGCGGGGCCCGGGTGATCGTGGGGACATGGCTGACTCCACGACGGCCGGCCAGGCGCCGCCCCGGCAGCACGACACGCGGGAGATCGTCCTGTTCGGCGGGGTGTACGGCGCCGTCCTCGCCAGCTCGATGGTCGCGGCGCTCACCCAGCACGGGCACACGTCGGCCGACGTCCGCGGCTACGACGCGGCATGGGTGCTGGTGACGGCGTGCGCCTCCGCCCTGGCCCACGGCTACGCCCACTACATCGCCGAGCGTACCCCGCACAGTCGGTGGGACGTCCTGCTCGCCATGCGCAACGAGTGGCCGCTGGTCACGGCCGTGCTGCCCACGGTCTTCCTGCTCGCGGGCGCGCGCTGGGGATGGTGGCCCGCGAAAGGCGTCGAGTACGCGGCGTTCGTCCTCAACATCGTGATCCTCTTCGGCATCGGCCTCGTCACCGCCCGCTGGTCGGCACGCCGCTGGCCGACCGCCGTCCTCATGGGGCTGGGGGACGCGTGCTTGGGGGTCGTGGTGGTGGTGGCGAACGCGGTCATCAAGTAGGGGGCGGACGGGGGGCGGGCAGTCAGCCGACCGCGTGGCCGGGGCGGACCGCGGACGGGCGTGGGCCGGATGGACGGGGAGTCCACGGACCGGCGCGGTCAGCGGCGGGTGCGGACTCCGTCCAGGGCGATGGCGAGGACCCGGTCGCGTTGGGTGTCGTCCTCGAACGCCGTCGCCATGATCCCGGCGACCATCCGCAGCAGATCGCCGAAGTCCATGTCCGCCCGGGCGACGCCGGCCCGCTGCGCGCGCTCCAGCAGGGGGCCGCCGGCCGCGTACATGGAGTCGCGGCACGACCGGAAGATGTCCGATTCGCCGTCGAGGGCCTCGCGGACGGCGCGCTTGGTGACCATGTACCCGGCGAACCGGTCCAGCCAGGCCGTCAACGCCTCCCACGGCTCCCGGTCCGCGAGGTCGACGGCGGCCCGGCACAGGGCGTTGACCTCGTCGGCGTAGACGCTCTCGAACAGGTCGCGGCGGGTCGGGAAGTTCCGGTACAGGGTGCCGATGCCGACGCCCGCGCGGCGGGCGATGTCCTCCAGGGAGGCGTCGGCGCCGTGCTCCGCGAACGCCTCGCGTGCGGCGCCGAGCAGGGCGTCGTAGTTGCGGGCGGCGTCCTTACGGTGCGGCCGGCGGGCCGCCACGATCTCGCTGACGGGGAACGGCGTGGCCGTCACTGCTGCCTCCCGGGGGGGAATCGACTGGAACCGGAGGTCCACCTCCGCTACAGTGGAGGTATGCCTCCACTTTAGCAGTGCGGGGTCGGCTCCGCCGTGGCCGGACGCGGCCCGCGGGGTCGGCTCCGGGCATCCCCGTGGCGCGGCCCGTACGACCGCGCCCCCCGGTACTCGACCCCACCGGTACCGACCCTCCACGTCCCTGTTCTCCCTCCGCTTCCCTGATTTCGGAGAGGCTTCTTCATGCCCCGCGCATCCACTCGCCTCACCTTCACGGTCCTCGCGACCGGTGCCGGCGTGTTCTCCATGCTCCAGTCGCTGATCGCGCCGGCCCTGCCGACCGTCCAGCACGCCCTGCACACCTCACAGTCCACCGCGACCTGGGTGATGACGGCCTATCTGCTGTCCGCCTCGGTCTTCACCCCGATCCTCGGCCGGGTCGGCGACCTCGTCGGCAAGAAGCGGACCCTCGTCGCCGTCCTGCTGGCCGTCCTCGCGGGCTGTCTCGTCGCCGCGCTGGCCCCGAACATCGGCGTGCTCATCATCGCCCGGGTCGTCCAGGGCGTCGGCGGCGCCCTGTTCCCGCTCTCCTTCGGCATCATCCGGGACGAGTTCGCCCCCGGCGACGTCAGCGGCAGCATCAGCAACCTCTCCGCCGTGATCGCCGCCGGCGGCGGGGTCGGCATCGTGGCCGCCGGCCCGATCGTGTCCGCGCTCGACTACCGCTGGCTGTTCTGGATCCCGGTGGCGATCGTCGCCGCGACGGTCCTGATCGCGCTGCGCTACGTCCCCGAGTCGCCCAAGCGGGCGAAGGGGAAGGTCAGTTGGAGCGGGGCCGTGCTGCTCTCCGGCTGGCTGGTGGCCCTGCTGCTGCCGCTGAGCCAGGCCGGACAGTGGGGCTGGGGCTCGGCGAAGGTGCTCGGTCTGTTCGCCGCCGCCGTCGTGCTCTTCGGCGTGTGGCTGACGACCGAAGCCCGCTCGCGCAGCCCGCTCATCGATCTGCGGGTGCTGCGGCTGCCCGCGGTGTGGACGACCAACACGGCCGCGTTGCTGTTCGGCGCCGGCATGTACTCCATCTGGTCCTTCCTGCCGGGCTTCGTCCAGACGCCGTCCGCGGCCGGTTACGGCTTCGGCGCCGGCGTCACCGCGTCCGGTCTGCTCATGCTGCCGATGCTGGTCGCGATGTTCCTCTCCGGCGTCCTGTCGGGCCGTCTGGAGCCCCGCGTCGGCGCGAAGGCGCTGCTCACCGCGGGTGCCGCGCTCGGCGCGCTGGCCTGCGGCTTCCTCACCCTGTGGCATGACGAGCAGTGGCAGGTGGCCGTCGTCTCGGGTCTGTTCGGCCTCGGCATCGGACTCGCCTTCGCCTCGATGGCCAACCTCATCGTGGGCAGCGTGCCGGCCGAGCAGACCGGCGCCGCGACCGGCATGAACGCCAACATCCGCACCATCGGCGGCTCGATCGGCGCCGCGCTCACCAGCGTCCTGGTCACCGGCCGGCTCCAGCCCTCGGGCCTGCCGTACGCCTCCGGCTACACCCACGGCTGGGCCCTGCTCGCCCTCCTCTGCCTGGCCGCGACCGGCGCCGCCCTCCTCGTCCCGGTCCACCGCACCGGCCGCCCGGCCGCCCCGGACACCGTACCGGGGCCGACACGGGCACCCGCCCAGGTGCGGTAGGGTTGACCTGCGTGATCACGCGGAACGCTCCGCGTGAGACCGCGGCGGGACGTGGCGCAGCTTGGTAGCGCACTTGACTGGGGGTCAAGGGGTCGCAGGTTCAAATCCTGTCGTCCCGACGGGAGCAATGCTTCGCAGTCGCAGGTCAAAGGGCCCTGCCTCACCACAGTGAGGTGGGGCCTTGATCATGTTCTGAGCTATCTGTACGTGCGGACCCCGGTCGTGGAGTGTTCCGTTGAACCCGTCGGTCCGCCTCCCCGTGCTCCTGCACGGGGACGCCGCACGCCCACGGCCCCCCGTCCGTCCGCTTCCCGGGGGAGTCGCCATGCTGAGGGTGCTGGCCGTCGACGACGAGGAACCGGCGCTCGCCGAACTGCTGTTCCTGCTGCGGGCCGATCCCCGGGTGCGGTCGGCGGAGGGCGTCCTCGCAGCGGCCGAGGCGCTGCGGCGGCTGGGCCCGCGAGGGGCGCAGGGTGCGGCGGACGTCGACGCGGTGTTCCTGGACATCCACATGGCGGGGCTCAGCGGCCTGGACCTCGCCCGGCTTCTCGCCGGTCGCGCCGAGCCGCCCCGGGTCGTCTTCGTCACCGCGCACCCGGAGCACGAGGAGCACGCCCTGCGGGCATCCGGGGTCCGGGCCGCCGACTGTCTGCTCAAGCCGGTGCGGCGCGAGCGCCTGGCCGAGGCGGTCCGGCGGGTCGCCGAGCTGGTCGCGGCCGACCGCGCCGCCCACCCGGGGCGCTCCGGGGCGTGGCCGCTCGCCGACCGGGTCCCGGTGGAGCGCGAGGGCGTCACACGGTTCCTGTCCGTCGCCGACATCACCCGTGCCGAGGCCCATGGCGACCATGCCCGGCTGTACACCCGCCAGGACAGCCACCTGGTGCGCATCCCGTTGTCCACGCTGGAGGAGTGCTGGCGGGCGAAGGGCTTCCTGCGGATCCACCGGCGCCATCTCGTCTCCCTCGCCCGCATCGACGAGCTACGGGTGGACGCGGGGCGGCTGACGGTCAGGATCGGCGCGTCGGTGCTGGTCGTGAGCCGCCGGTGCGCCCGTGAACTGCGGGATCTGCTGGTCGAGAAGGCCACGACGGACCCGTCCGGCAACGGTCGCTGACCGGAAGCTGTCGCATTGGTTCCCTGATGCGTACACTCCACTGCGACGTGTGATCATCGCGGTCGGAGGACGCGGCATGGGTGCACCTGGGACTCCTCGACGTGAAGTGGTCACGGGGACTCCGCGTGCGGCCCGCGCGGACCACGGAGGCCGGGGAAGCCGAGGTCGCGACCGCCCCGGTGCCGTGCGGGCGGGTGAGGACAGTCCGGCCGATGAGTCCCTCGCTCTTCGTACCCTGATACGTCGTCAACTGCGCCTCGGACTCCTCGCGTCCGGTCTGCTCGTCGTCCTGCTCGGGCCGCTGCCCCTCGTCTTCACGGCCCTGCGGGACACGGGGGCCCGGCCGGGCAGCGCCCTGATCGTCTGGGCCGTTCTCGGCGTCGCCGTCTACCCGGCGCTCGTCGTCATCGGCCGCTGGTACGTCGTACGCGCCGAACGCAACGAACGGGACACCGCGGACCTCGCCGAAAGGCCCTGACGGTGACCGACGCCCAGCGACACCGGCCCGGCCGCGCGGGGGCCGCCGGGTGAACCAGACGTACGGCATCGTGGCCGTGTCGGCGGCGGTCGTCGCGACCCTGGTGATCGGCTCGACGGGGCTGCGCATCTCCCGCACCACCTCCGACTTCTACGTCGCCTCCCGTACCGTTCCGCCGTACCTCAACGCCATGGCCATCAGCGGCGAGTACCTGTCGGCGGCCTCCTTCCTCGGCATCGCCGGACTCGTCGCCGCCGAGGGCGTCGAGATGCTCTGGTTCCCCGTCGGCTACGCCGCCGGCTATCTCGTGCTGCTCGTGTTCGTCGCCGCCCCGCTGCGCCGCTCCGGGGCGTACACCCTGCCCGACTTCGCCGACGCGCGGCTGGAGTCGAGGGCCGCTAGGCGCGTCGCGAGCGTGCTCGTCGTCGGCGTCGGCTGGCTCTACCTGCTGCCCCAGCTCCAGGGCGCGGGCCTCACCCTGGGCCTGGTCACCGGCGCACCGCGCTGGCTCGGCGGTGTGCTCGTCGCCGTCGTCGTCACCCTGGCCGTGGCCGCCGGCGGCATGCGCAGCATCACCTTCGTCCAGGCCTTCCAGTACTGCCTGAAACTGACCGCGCTGCTCGTGCCGGCGATCTTCCTGGTGCTCGCCTGGCACGGCGACCCGCGCCCCGCCGGCGCCCTGGACGAGCCGCCGACCTTCCGCCGGCACACCCAGGTCACCGTCGAGACCACCGTCCGCATCAGGGTCGAGGCGCCGCTGCGGGCCGTCGTGACCGGCGGCGTGGACGGACAGGGCTACGACAACGGCCCTCTGCTGCTGGACCCCGGGGTGCACGAGGTCCACGCCGGGACGACCCTGCGGTTCCCGCCGAATTCCCCGGTGCCCGAGCGGGAGGCCGACGACGGACGGCGCACCGGAGCGTCCAGCTGGGCGGCGCCCCTGTCGGGCGGCAAGGACGATCACCCGCTGTACACGACGTACGGGCTGATCTTCGCGACCTTCCTCGGCACCATGGGACTGCCCCACGTCCTCGTGCGCTTCTACACCAACCCGGACGGCCGCGCCGCCCGGCGCACCACCGTGATCGTGCTCGCCCTGGTCGGCGGTTTCTATCTGCTCCCGCCCCTCTACGGCCTGCTCGGCCGGATCTACGCCCCCGACCTGCTGCTCACCGGCACCACGGACGCCGCCGTGCTCGTCCTGCCGGAACGGCTCGTCGGCGGCCCGGGCGGCGAGCTGCTCGGCGCGCTGATCGCCGCCGGCGCCTGTGCCGCCTTCCTGTCCACCGCCTCCGGGCTCACGCTGTCCGTCGCGGGCGTGCTCAGCCAGGACGTGCTGCCCTCGCTCGGCGTCCGCCACTTCCGGCTGGCGACGCTCCTCGCGGTCGCCGTACCGGTCACGGTGAGCGTGGCCGCCGGCAACCTCCCCGTCGCCAACGCGGTGGGCCTCGCCTTCGCGGTGGCCGCCTCCTCCTTCTGCCCGCTGCTGGTGCTCGGCATCTGGTGGCGCGGACTGACCGCGCCCGGCGCCATCGCGGGGCTGCTCACCGGCGGCGGCAGCGCCCTCGTCGCGGTCGCCCTGACCATCGCCGGGCCCCTGACCGACGGCTGGGCGCACACTCTGCTCGCCTGGCCGGCCGTGTGGTCCGTACCGCTCGGCTTCCTGACCATGATCCTGGTCTCCCTGGCCACCCGGGACCGGATCCCGGCCGGCACCGAGGCCGCCATGGCCCGCCTCCACCTGCCCGAACGCCCCGCCGGCCAGGGCGCGCCCACCACCCGCCGAGGAGTGACCACCCCATGACGAGCCACCGGGCCGCGGCCGACAGGGCCCGCGCATGAACGAGTTCGCCCTCCTCGCCGCCGGAGCCCCGCTGTTGTTCGCCGGGGGCCTCGCCGCCGGACGCCTGCTGGCCCGCCGCGCCGCCGAGGGCGGGACGGACCCCGGTACCCCCGTGGAACGCGCCACCTTCCACACCCTGCACACCGCGTCCCTGGCCGCGCCCCCGCTGCGCGCCGGCCTCACCGAGGACGCGGCCCGCAAGGCGGTACGACGGCTCCGGCCGCTGTTCGGCACGGCCGCGCTCGGCCTCACCGACCGGGACCGGCCGCTGGCCTGGGACGGGCCGGGCCGGCACCACGAGGACACCGTCCTGGACCGGGTCCGTCAGGTGCGGGACACCGGCCGCGCCCAGACCTTCGCCGTCGGCTGCCCGGACCCGGGCTGTCCCGTGCGCTGGGGCGCCGCGGTGCCGCTCACCGTCGACCAGCGGGTGCTCGGAGCCCTCGTCGTGCTCGGCGTCCGGGAGTCGGCGTCCCTCCTCCGGGCCGCCGAGGAGGTGGCGCGCTGGGTGTCCGTCCAGCTCGAACTCGCCGAGCTCGACCGGGCCCGCACGGGACTGATCGAGGCGGAGATCCGGGCGCTGCGCGCGCAGATCTCCCCGCACTTCATCTACAACTCCCTCGCGGCGATCGCCTCGTTCGTCCGTACCGACCCCGAGCGGGCCCGCGAACTCCTCCTGGAATTCGCCGACTTCACCCGCTATTCCTTCCGCCGGCACGGTGAGTTCACCACCCTGGCCGAGGAGTTGCGCTCCATCGAGCAGTTCCTGGAGCTGGTCCGCGCCCGGTTCGGACAGCGGCTGCGCGTGACCCTGCAGATCGCCCCCGAGGTGCTGCCCGTGGCGGTGCCCTTCCTGTGCCTTCAGCCGCTGGTGGAGAACGCGGTCAAGCACGGGCTGGAGGAAAGCGTCGAGCGCAGCCGGATCAGCATCACGGCGCTGGACGAGGGGGCGCTGGCCCGTATCGTCATCGAGGACAACGGAGTCGGCATGGAGCCCGGCCGGCTGCGCCGGATCCTGCGCGGTGAGGGCAGCCCCTCGACGGGCATCGGGCTGCGCAATGTGGACGAGCGGCTGCGGCAGGTCTACGGCGACGACCACGGGCTGGTGATCGAGACCGGCGTCGGAGCCGGCATGAAGATCACGATCCGCATCCCCAAGTACCGGCCCGGAGTGCACAGCACGCCCCCGAGGGCGGCATCCGGTACGCGACAGGGGAATGCCGGTGTTTCACCGCACCTCGATCGGTGACGTCTGCTTGCGCCGGCGCCGGGCCGCCATCACCGCGTAGACGATGATCCCGACGAACAGGAACAGCACGCCCTGGTAGACCGCCGCGTAGCCGGCGCCCGCCATCAGCCAGACCGAGAAGGCGGCGGCCACCGCGGTGACCACGGAGTCCCGCACCAGCCGGGCCCGGTCGACCGCCTCGGCACCGCCGGACACGAGGTGGAAGATCTGCGCGGCGGTGGCCAGGAGGTACGGCACGGTCGCGGTGAACGTGGTGACCAGGACCAGGACCTCGAAGACCTTCCCCGAACCCGACAGGTAGTTGTAGACGGTGAGCAGCGAGGCGAGGACGACCGTCACGCCCACACCGACCGTGGGCACGCCCCGCCGCCGGCGCGCGAAGGCGCTCGGGAACAGCCCGTCGCGAGCCGCCGCGTACGGCGTCTGTGCGCTCAGCAGGGTCCAGCCGTTGAGGCAGCCGGTCATCGACACGAGGGCGGCGAGCGCCACGGCCGTACCGCCCCAGCTGCCGCCGAACATCGTGTTCACGGCGTCCGAGAACGGCGCGGTGGAGGTCACCAGACGGTCGTGCGCGACCGTGCCGAACACCGAGAGCGTGCCCAGCAGGTACACCAGCGCGGCGCCCGCGGTGCCGATCACGGTGGCGCGCCCCACGTTGCGGCGGGCGTTCCTGACCTCGCCCGCGCTGACGGCGGCGGACTCCACTCCGAGGTAGGAGAAGAGCAGCAGGGCGGCGGAGGCGGACACCGCGCCGATCGCGCCGTGACCGCTCGCGTTGAACGGCCCGAGCCGGTCCGGGTCGAAGAAGAACAGCCCGCCGACCGCGACGAGCAGCAGCGGCACGAACTTCAGCACCGTGGACACCAGCTGCACGGCACCCACGTACCGGGTGCCGGCGAAGTTGGCGAGGGCGGGCAGCCACTGGAGGACCAGCGCGGCCAGGCAGGCGGTCCAGCGGTGCTGGTTCACCGGGATCAGCACGTCGAGGTATCCGACGGCGGCCACGGCGAGCGCGGCGTTCGACACCCAGGTGGTGATCCAGTACGACCAGGCCGCGAGGAATCCCGCGAAGTCGCCGAACGCCTCGCGGGCGTAGACGTAGGGGCCGCCGGTGCGCGGGTCGCGCGCGGCGAGCCGGCCGAAGACCAGGGCCAGCGCGATGGCGCCGACGGTCAGCACCCCGAAGGCGACCAGGCTGACCGTGCCGTAGGGGGCGACGGAGGCGGGGAGCAGGAAGATGCCGCCGCCGATGATGTTGCCCATGACCAGCGCGGTGGCGACGGGCAGGCCGAACCGGCGGGCATGCCTGCCGGTGTCGCCGTGCGGGTCCTCGACGGGAACCGTGGGGGTCTCCGCGGGGATCTCCGCGGGGGCCGGAGCCGACTGCGGGACGGTTCCGGTGTTGTGCATGGGTGGTGCGCCTCTCATGGAACTGACGTTCCCGGGATCACCGGGACGCGTCCCATGGTCGGGGATGTGCCGATGTGGCTCAAAATCGCCGCTTTTTGTTCCGTGCGGGCCGCCTGGGTATGAAAAAAGCGTCGTCGTGAGGTCGTCGCGCCGCGAGATGTCCGGCCCTCTCCGCGGGGTCGGTCCGGCGCGGACCTGGTCACTCCGTCGCCGCCCACAGGCTGCGGACGTGCCCCAGATGCCGGGTCATGATCGTGTGTACGGCCTTCTCGTCGCGTTCCAGCAGCGCGTCCAGCAGCTCCAGGTGCTCCTCGGCGGAGGCGAGCAGCCGGCCCGCCTCCACCAGCGCGGTCAGGCCGTACAGACGGGAGCGTTTGCGCAGGTCGGCGACGACCTCGACCAGGTGCGCGTTGCCCGCCAGGGCGAGCAGCCCGAGGTGGAAGCGGGTGTCGGCCTCGACGTAGGCGATCAGGTCGCCCGCCACCGCGGCGGTGACGATCTCCCGGGCCGCCGGACGCAGCGCCTCCAGGGAGACGCGGTCGGCCGTGCGGGCCAGGTCCACCACGGTGGGGATCTCGATGAGCGCCCGGATGTGCGTGTACTCGTCCAGCTGTCTGTCGGAGACGGCGGTGACCCGGAAGCCCTTGTTGGGCACGGTGTCGACCAGCCCCTCCTTGGCCAGGTCCAGCATGGCCTCCCGCACCGGCGTCGCCGAGACGCCGAAGCGGGCGGCCAGCGAGGGCGCCGAGTACACCTCGCCCGGCCGCAGTTCGCCCGCGATCAGCGCGGCACGCAGGGCGTCCGCGACCCGCTCGCGGTAGCTGCTCCGCCGGCCGCCGAGCCGGGGGAGTGCGGGCATCTGAGCGCCCGGGGTGTTCTGTGCCATGTCACGCATCACCGGGGTGAGTCTAGAGGACGCTAGAGGACGAACCCTTCCGGGAACGGATCGGTCGGGTCCAGCAGGTACTGCGCGGTCCCCGTGATCCACGCGCGGCCGGTGAAGCTCGGCAGCACCGCCGGCACCCCGCCGGCCTCCGCCGTCCCCAGCAGCCGGCCGGTGAAGCGGGTGCCGATGAACGACTCGTTCACGAACTCGGTGTGCAGCGGGAGTTCACCGCGCGCGTGCAGTTGCGCCATGCGCGCGCTGGTCCCCGTGCCGCACGGGGAGCGGTCGAACCAGCCGGGGTGGATGACCATGGCGTGCCGGGAGTGCCGGGCCGTGGCGCCGGGTGCGTAGAGGTGGACGTGGTGACAGCCCCGGATCGAGGGGTCCTCCGGATGCACCGGCTCCGCCTGCGCGTTGATCGCGTCCATCAGGGACAGGCCGGCCGCAAGGATGTCGTCCTTGCGGGCGCGGTCGAAGGGCAGCCCGAAGGCGTCGAGCGGCAGGATCGCGTAGAAGTTGCCGCCGTAGGCCAGGTCGTAGGTGACGGTACGGCCGTCCGGCAAGGTGATCTCGCGGTCCAGGGCGGCGGCGAACGACGGCACGTTCCTCAGTGTCACGTTCCGCGCGGCGCCGTCCTCCACCGCGACCTCGGCGACCACGACCCCCGCCGGGGTGTCGAGCCGGATCGTGGTCACCGGTTCCGTGACCTCCACCATGCCGGTCTCGACCAGCACGGTCGCCACGCCGATCGTGCCGTGCCCGCACATCGGCAGATAGCCGGAGACCTCGATGTAGACCACGCCCCAGTCGCAGTCCGGGCGGGTCGGCGGCTGCAGGATCGCGCCGCTCATCGCGGCGTGCCCGCGCGGCTCGTTCATCAGCAGCTGTTTGACGTCGTCGCGGTGTTCGCGGAACCACAGCCGCCGTTCGTTCATGGTCGCCCCCGGGATGGTGCCGATCCCGCCGGTGATCACGCGGGTCGGCATGCCCTCGGTGTGCGAGTCCACGGCGTGCAGGACGAGCTTGCTGCGCATGGTCCGGCTCCTCTCACGCCAGGCCGGCGGCGACGGCTTTCTCGGTGGCCGCGCGGACCGCGGCCTCCTGCTCGGGCAGCAGCGGGACGCGCGGCGGGCGCACCGGGCCGCCGTACCGTCCGACGACGTCCATGGAGAGCTTGATCGCCTGGACGAACTCCGTCTTCGAGTCCCAGCGCAGCAGCGGGTGCAGCTGCCGGTACAGGGGGAGCGCGGTCGTGAGGTCACCGGCCAGCGCGGCCCGGTACAGCTGCGCCGAGGCGCGCGGGAGCGCGTTCGGATAGCCGGCCACCCAGCCCTTGGCGCCGGCCACCGCCAGCTCCAGCAGCACGTCGTCGGCGCCGATCAGCAGGTCGAGTTCCGGGGCGAGTTCGGCGATGCGGTAGGCGCGGCGGACGTCACCGGAGAACTCCTTGACCGCGTGGACGAGCCCCTCGCCGTGCAGCCGGGCGAGGAGTTCGGGCACCAGGTCGACCTTGGTGTCGATCGGGTTGTTGTACGCCACCACCGGCAGGCCCGCCTTCGCGACCTCCGCGTAGTGGGCGAGGACCGACCGCTCGTCGGCGCGGTAGGCGTTGGGCGGCAGCAGCATCACCGACGCGCAGCCGGCCTCGGCCGCCCGCTCGGCCCAGCGGCGGGCCTCGGCCGAGCCGTACGCGGCGACGCCCGGCATCACCCGCTCCCCGCCGATCGCGGCCACGCCGGTCTCGACCACCCGGGCACGCTCCTCGGGGGTGAGCACCTGGTACTCGCCGAGCGAACCGTTCGGTACGACCCCGTCGCAGCCGTTCGCGACGAGCCAGGCGCAGTGCTCGGCGTAGCGGTCGTGGTCGACCGAGAGGTCGGCGCGCAGGGGGAGGGCGGTGGCGACGAGGATGCCGCGCCAGGGGCGGTGGTGCTCCGGGTTGCTCATGGGTGATCCCTCATTCAGTGGGGTGTGACATATTACTGAGCGGTTCGGGAGGCGGGCTCGGGGTTCGGGGACGTCGGCGTCGTGGTCGGGAGGCCGGCACGGGATTCGGAAATCGGTCCGGGGTTCGGCCGGCAGGCTCGGGTCCGGCGAACCGGTTCGGGGGTCGGGAGACCGGCTCGGGGTTCGGCGGGCTGGCTCGGGGTTCGGGAGGCCGACCTCGGGGATCGGAGGCCGATCCCGGGGTTCGCGAGGTCGGCTCGCGGTGTCGAGAGGCCGGCCTCACTCCGGCTCCGGCAGGGCGGCCAGGACGCCGAGCGGTACCGGCCGGGCGAACGGCCGTCGTCCGGGGTCGGGCGGGCAGCCGGTCAGGCCCGCCACCGCGGGCGCGCACATCCGCCCCTGGCACCAGCCCATCCCGGCCCGGGTGAGCAGCTTCACGGTGCGCAGATCCCCGGCGCCGAGGGAGCCGACGGCCCCGCGCACCTCCCCGGCGGTGACCTCCTCGCAGCGGCACACCACCGTCTCGTCCGGAACCCGGTCCGCCCAGCCCGCCGGCGGGGCGTACACCGCGTCCAGGGCCGTGGCGAACGCGCGCAGCCGCGTGCGGGCGCGGGCGGCGGCGGCCCAGTCGCGCGGGTCGGGGGCGGTGCCGTGCAGCCGGGCGGCGGCCGAGCGCCCGGCGATGTGCCCCTCGGCGAGCGCGAGCGCCGCGCCGCCGACGCCGGTGGCCTCCCCGGCGGCCCAGACGCCGGGCACGTCGGTGCGCTGCTCCGCGTCGACCCGTACGGCGGCGCCGGACAGAGTGCAGCCCAGGGTCTCGGCGAGGTCGGTGTGCGGCAGCATGCCGTGGCCCACGGCGAGGGTGTCGCAGGGGAGGCGCCGGGCGCTGCCGGGCCGCAGGCGTCCGTCCCGGCCGAGCGCGGCCACCGTCACCGCCTCCAGCCGGTCGGTGCCGTGCGCCGCCACGACGGTGTGCCGGGCCAGGGCGCGCACGCCGTGCCGCAGCAGCCGGGCCGCGTAGCCCGCGCCCTCGGCGAGTTTGCCGGGCTGCGCGGCCAGGGCGGACGCCCGGTGGAGCAGCGCGGCCGGACCGGCGGACTCCACCAGTGCGGCGACCCGGGCGCCGGCCGTGGCGAGCCCGGCGGCCACCGGCAGCAGCAGCGGCCCGGTCCCGGCGACCACCGCAGTGCGGCCGGGCAGCACCAGGCCGCCTTTGAGCATGGCCTGCGCGCCGCCCGCCGTGACGACGCCGGGCAGCGTCCAGCCGGGGAAGGGCAGTACCCGCTCGTACCCGCCGGTGGCGAGCAGCACCGCGTCGGCGTGCACGGTGACACCGTCCTCCTGTGCGGGACCGAGCAGGGCGTGCACGGCGAACGCCCCGGAGGCGCGGTCCCGCCCGACACACCACACATGATGGTCGGTCAGGTGGCTGATCCGGCCGGCCGCGCGGTGCCGGTCCAGGCCGTCCCGCAGCCGCTCCCAGGTGCGCCACTGGTGGTGCAGGGCCTGCGGCCGGCGTGCGCCGAGGGCGGCGGCGGGCTGCCGGTAGAACTGTCCGCCGGCCTGGTCGGCGGCGTCGACCAGGGTCACCCGGACGCCCCGTGCGGCCGCCGCCAGCGCCGCGGCGAGCCCGGCCGGGCCCGCGCCGACGACGGCGAGGCGCGGTCGTTCAGTCATCGTCCCGGCCCGTCCCCTCCTGCGTGCGGATGTCGTCCCCCGGGCGCACCGGCACCAGGCAAGCCCGTTGGTTGGGGCGGCCGTTGACGGTGACCAGGCAGTCGAAGCACACCCCGATCCCGCAGAACACCCCGCGGGGCCGCCCGGCGCCCCGTGTGCTGCGCCAGGCCGTCACGCCCGCCGCCCACAGCGCCGCCGCGACCGTCTGGCCCGGCAGCGCTTCCAGGGGCCGGCCGTCGAAGGTCACGGTGCAGGCCGGAGCCGGCCGGGCCCGGGTCAACTCCCTCGGATTCACCGGGCGTCGCCTCCCTCGGTGTCGAACCGCTCCGGCCGGAACGGCGTGAGGTCCATTTCCGGGGCCTTCCCGGTGAGGGCCTGCGCGACCAACTGCCCGGTGCCGGGGGCGAGTCCGATGCCCGCGCCCTCGTGCCCGCAGGCGTGGAACAGACCGGGCACCCGCGGATCGGGCCCGATCGCCGGCAGATGGTCCGGCAGGTACGGCCGGAAACCCGCGTACGTGCGCAGCGCGCGGACCCGCTCCAGGAAGGGGAACAACCCGATCGCCCCGACGGCGAGCGCCCGCATCGCGATCAGCGACAACGACCGGTCGAAGCCGACCCGTTCCCGGGTGGCGCCGATCAGCACCGGACCGGCGGCCGTGCCCTCCACGACCGGTGAGCTGCGCAGGGCGGCCGAGTCGCTGGCCACGTCGGCCACGTAGTCCGCGGCGTACACCTTGTGCCGGACCAGGCGCGGCAGCGGCTCGGTGACCAGCACGAATCCGCGCCGGGGGAGCACCGGCAGCCGGACGCCGGCGAGCGAGGCGAGATCGCCGCCCCAGGTGCCGGCCGCGTTCACCACCGCCGGTGCGTGGATGTCGCCCCGGTCGGTGCGGACGCCGTACACCGCTCCCCGCGCCGTGCGCAGCACCCCGGTCACCGTACGGCCGGTGTGCACGGCGGCTCCGGAGGCGCGGACCAGGTGTGCGGCGGCCAGCGCGGGCATGACCTGGGCGTCCTGCGGGTAGTGCACCGCACCGGCCATGCCGGGTGCCATGTGCGGTTCCAGCTCGGCCAGTTGCTCCGCGTCGACCGGTACGGCGGTGACGCCGGCCCTCCGCTGGTCCGCGGCGAAGTCGCGCAGCGCGGCCAGGGTGCCGGGCGTCGGGGCGACCACGAGGCCGCCCTTGGCCTCGTACTCGATCGCGGTGCCCAGCTCCCGCGCCAGCCCGGCCCACAACCGGGCCGACAGCAGCGCGAGTTCGAGTTCCGGGCCCGGCTCCTTGTCGGAGACGAGCAGGTTGCCCTCGCCGGCGCCGGTGGTGCCGCCGGCCACCGGGCCCCGGTCCACCAGCCGCACGTCGAGTCCGGCGCGCGCGGCGTACAGAGCACAGGCCGCGCCCGTCATTCCGGCCCCGACGACCACGACATCGCAGGTCAGTCGCTTCGCCACGCCAGTACTATGTCACATGTTTCTCTCCCTGAGGAGTCCCCGGCGCCGGCCTCCGATCCCCAGGCGTGGACGCCCCCTTGACGTCGTACGGAGCCCGATCGACACTCCAGGGAGGGAATCCTAGTGAACAGGTAGGGAATCATGGCGCGCCGCGAAACGGGCACCGGCCGAACCGGCCGGACGCCGTTGCGCGCACCCCTGCTCACCTCCCGTCGCCACATCGACCTGCAGCGCGTCTGCAGCGCGATCAGCCGCCACCGCTGAGCCGGGCCGTCCCCTCGCCCCCACCGACCGGTCACGCCCGCGCCGGCACGCCCCTCCGCACACCCACCACCCGGGGAGACGCATGTCCATCACTCCGCTCGCCGCCATCCCGTCCACCCGCGGTACCGCTCCCGTCTTCCGGGGCCGGATCGGCGGGGACGAGCGCAGCGGCCACTACGCCGTGCCGCACCGCTACCGGCTCCATCTGTCGACCGCCTGCCCCGACGGGCTGCGCCTCGCCGTCGGCCACAGCCTGCTCGGCCTGGATGCCCGCTGTCCCGTCACCCTCCTGCCCGCCGTCCCGGACTGTCCCGGCGGCGGCCACGCGGCGCTGCGCCCGCTCTACGAGGCGAGCGCCCACCACTACACCGGCCCGGCGCTCGCGCCCGTGCTCAGCGACGACTGGTCCGGACGCATCGTCAGCACCCACACCCCCGACATCCTGCGCGACCTGGACCGGTTCCGGCCGGGCGGCCACGCCCGCCTGTACCCCTCCGGCCTGGAGTCCGTGATCGAGGCCGTCGAGCGGATGTGCGCCGAGGGCATCGAGGAGGCCGCGCAGCGCGCCGGACGCGCCGGTGCCGCCCCCGCCGAACGGGCCGCCGCCCTCGACGTGCTGCTGGACACCCTCGGCCGGCTGGAGCGGCGGCTGAACGGCGAGGAGTACCTGGCCGACGACCGGCTCACCGCGGCCGACATCGAACTGTGGGTCACCCTGGTGCAGCTCGACACCGTCCACCGCTGCCACCTGGACGCCTCCGCCGTGCACCGCATCGCCGGCCACCGCGCCCTGTGGGCCTACGCCCGCCGCCTGGCCGCCCACCCAGCCTTCGGCCGCCACCTCGACCTCGACGGCATCGCCCGCCGCCACCACGGCCGCTGCCAAGGCCTTGAGGCCGCCGGAGCCGCTGTCCAGATCCTGGACTGGGCAGGCCACGCCGCCGAGACCCCGGACACTTCGCGCAGGTGAGAGAGGTTCGCCGATGTCCACTGGGCGGACGGCCGTTGACATCCGAACGGGCAACTGCCTTACTTACGGCTCAGAACGGTCATGAGCGTCAGCGCCAAGCCCTGGCTCGCTGACCGGCAACCCTCGCATCGCGGTGGGGTGCCCCAGGTGACGACCGGACCGGATGACGTTTTCGGTAAGCGCGAGGCCCCACGGGGCCGGAACAGTGACAGGTGACGCCATGTACGCAGCTCCCAGGACGGCCGCGAGCCGCCCCCAGGGCTGCGTACCGTCGTACGCCGGTCTCCTCGTCGCCGACCGCGCCGTCGATCTGCTCCGCGTGAACAGCGCACTGTGTACCGCACCGGGCTCTGCCCGCTGTCAGGGCTGACGTCTCCTCCCAGCCCCCGCGTTCCCGCCGCACACCGCTTGTCCGGTGTGCCGTTGTCCGCCCAGCCCCCGGTTCCGCGCCTGTCCGTGCGCCGCCTCGTGCCGCAGTGCCGTCGTGGCCCACCTCGCTTCCGCGCGGCCCCGGGGTGACCGACTCCGCCGGAGCCCACCATGAGTGAACCCCCAGGCGCCGCCGTCTCCCTGGCCGAGGCGCCCGCCGCCGTCGACACACCGTCAAACCCACTGCCAGCCCAGCGAGTTCAGCCGCTGCGCCGCCCCGGCCGGTGGATCGTCACCGCCGCCGTCCTCGTGCTCGTCGCGCAGATCCTGCACGGACTGGTCACGAACCCCTTCTACCAGTGGGACCGCTTCCGTTACTGGTTCCTGCGCCCCACCGTTCTCGACGGCCTCCTCGTCACCCTCGAAGTCACCGCGCTCAGCGCTGTCCTGGGGCTCCTCGGCGGCATCCTGCTGGCCCTCGCCCGGCTCTCCGGAAGCCCGGTGCTGCGGGCCGTCAGCTGGACCTACACCTGGCTGTTCCGCTCCGTACCGCTCATCGTCGTACTGATCTTCCTGTACAACTTCAGCGCCCTGTACAAGACGTTGAGCCTCGGCGTGCCCTTCGGACCCGCCTTCGTCACCTTCGACGAGTCCCGGCTGGCCACCGACATGACGATCGCCGTCATCGGCCTCAGCCTCAACGAGGCGGCGTACGCGGCCGAGGTGGTCCGCGGCGGCATCCTCTCCGTCGACCAGGGACAGCACGAGGCCGCCGCCGCGCTCGGCCTGCCCAAGGGCTACCAGTTCCGCAGGATCGTCTTCCCGCAGGCCCTCAGGTCCATCACCCCGAACTACGTCAACCAGCTCATCGGCCTCATCAAGAGCACCTCCCTGGTCTTCTACGTGTCGCTCCTCGACCTGTTCGGCACGGTGCAGTCGATGGGCAGCACCTACCCCGGTGACGTCGTGCCGCTGCTGATGGTCGCCACCGTCTGGTACCTGATCCTCACCAGCGCCGTGTCCGTCGTCCAGTTCCACGTCGAGCGGTACCACGCCCGGGGCGCCACCCGCACCCTGCCGCCGACCCCCCTGCAGAAGGCCCGGGCCGGCCTCGCCGGCCTGCGGGCCCGGCTGAGCCGGGAGGCCGCCGTATGACCACCGCGCACACCCTTCCGAAGACCGCCCCCGCCGCGCTCGAAGTGCACGGCGTCCACAAGTGGTACGGCTCCCACCGCGTCCTCGACGGCATCGACCTGACCGTGCGCCCCGGGGAGGTCACGGTGATCCTCGGGCCGTCCGGCTCCGGCAAGTCCACGCTGCTCAGGGTGATCAACCACCTGGAGAAGCCCGAGATCGGCCACGTCAGCGTGGGCGGCGAGCTGATCGGGGTGAAGCGGCACGGGGACCGGCTCAAGGAACTCAGCGAGCGCGCCATCCTCGCCCAGCGCAGCCGGATCGGCTTCGTCTTCCAGAACTTCAACCTCTTCCCGCACCTGACCGTCCTGGAGAACGTCGCCACGGCCCCCGCCGCCACCGGCAGGCTGAGCAGGGCGGCGGCGCAGGAACTCGCCTGGGAACTCCTCGACCGCGTCGGTCTCGGCGACAAGACCGGCGCCTACCCGCGGCAGTTGTCCGGCGGACAGCAGCAGCGCGTCGCCATCGCCCGCGCCCTCGCCCTGCGGCCCGGCATCATCCTCTTCGACGAGCCGACCTCGGCGCTCGACCCCGAACTCGTCGGCGAGGTGCTGGCCGTCATCAAGGACCTGGCGACCAGCGGCACCACCCTCGTCATCGTCACCCACGAGATCGGCTTCGCCCGCGAGGTCGCCGACCGGGTCGTCTTCATCGACGGCGGCCGGATCGTCGAACAGGGCCCGCCCGGCGAGGTGCTGGACCGGCCCCGACACGCACGGACCCGGGAATTCCTCGGCAAGGTGCTCTGACCGGGCCGCCCCGGCAGGGTGCACCGACCGCGCCGTCCCCACAAGGTGCTCCGACCCTGCCCGTCCCGGCGAGGTGCTCCGGCCTGCCGCCCGGGCCCTCCCCGACCACCACCCCCCACGGCACCCCGCTCACCAGCCTCATCGCTCACCACCCTCACCAGCGAGACAAGGACAGCCACGCCATGCCTACCCATCTCTCCCGACGCGCCCTGATCCGCGGCATCACCACGGCGACCGCCGTCGCCACCCTCGCCACCGGGCTCGCCGCCTGCGGAGGCGACAGCGAGGCCGTCACCAAGACCGACGCCACCGGCACGGTGACCGTGGGGCGGCTGTCCAACGGAGCCGCCGAGGAGACCGCGCTGAAGGTCTCCGAAGTGAAGTCCATCAGCGCCGAACTGCCCGCCTCCGTCCGCAGGAGCGGCAAGCTCGTCATCGGCGTCGGAGCCCTGCCCTCGGGCTCCGCCCCGCTGAACTTCGTGGGCAGCGACCAGAAGACCCTCACCGGCTCCGAGCCCGACCTCGGGCGCCTGGTCGCCGCGGTCCTCGGCCTGAAGCCCGAGATCAGGAACTCCACCTGGGAGAACCTCTTCGTCGGTGTCGACAGCGGCAAGGTCGACGTGGCCTTCTCCAACGTCACCGTCACCGAGGAACGCAAGAGGAAGTACGAGTTCGCCTCCTACCGCAAGGACAACCTGGCCTTCGAGGTGCTGAAGAAGAACCCCTGGAACTTCGACGGCGACTACCGCGACCTCGCCGGCAAGACGGTCAGCGTGGGCGCCGGCACCAACCAGGAGAAGATCCTCCTGGAGTGGAAGACCAAGCTGGCCAAGGAAGGCAAGAAGCTCACCGTCAAGTACTTCCCGGACCAGAACGCCACCAACCTGGCGCTGAGCAGCGGAAAGATCGACGCCTTCTTCGGCCCCAACCCCGCGGTCGCCTACCGTGCCCGGCAGACCGCGAACACCCCCGGCGCCACCCGTGACGCGGGCACCTTCTCCGGCGCCGGCGAGACGCTCCAGGGCCTGATCGCCGCCACCGCCAAGAAGGACAGCGGACTCGCCAAGCCGCTCTCCGACGCCCTCAACCATCTGATCGAGCACGGCCAGTACGGCAAGTGGCTGGCCGCCTACGGCCTGTCCAGCGAGTCCGTGGCGAAGTCGGAGGTCAACCCGCCCGGGCTGCCGCTGGACAACTCCTGACGGGTCGCCGGTCCATCGATATGGAGCCGAGAGAGGGCATCGCTTCCGTGGCTCACCCGACCGACGTCCGCCCCGGCGCGGCCCCGCTCCTGCCCGCTGCCCCCGCCCTGGACAACGCCGTGTGGGCCGCCCTCGCCGGCCCGCACGCCCAGCTCGCCGACCGGTACGGCCGCGCGGCCCGCTACCGGCCGGAGACCTACGCCTTCGCGGCGCTCGCCGACCCGGCGGACCCGGCGGCCTGGACCGACCTGCACACGCTCGTCGGTCCGGGAAACCCCGTACGGGTCAAGCCGGCCGCGTGGGTTCCCGACGGCTGGGAGGTGCTCGGCGAGGGCGCGGGCGTCCAGCTCGTGGACACCGCGCTGCGGGCCGAACCGGCCCCGGAGGCGGTGCCCCTGGGAGCCGGCGACGTCCCCGAGATCCTGGATCTGGTGGCCCGTACCCGGCCGGGCCCGTTCCTGAGGCGGACCGTCGAGATGGGCACCTATCTCGGCATCCGGCACCGGGGCAGGCTCGTCGCCATGGCGGGGGAGAGGCTTCGGCTGCCCGGCTGGACCGAGATCAGCGCCGTGTGCACCGACCCCGCGTACCGCGGCCGGGGACTGGCCACCCGGCTGGTGCGCGCGGTCGCCGCCGGCATCCGGGACCGCGGGGACACCCCCTTCCTGCACGCCGCCGCCGACAACACGCCCGCGATCCGGCTCTACGAGTCGCTCGGGTTCACCCTGCGCCGCCGCTCCCGCATCGTGCACCTGCGCAGCCCGGGAACAACCGGCGCCGGCCGGACGTTGAACGTCACGACGAGATCCGCCAGGCGGACGCCGACCAGGCCCGCCTCGCCCGACGGACGGAGGTGACGGCCGTGACCCGAGTGCCCCCGCAGGCACGCCCGCCGCGCGCCCCGCACCCGTACCGCTCCGTCCGTCTGCACTCCCGGCCGCACATAGACCTCCAGCGCGTGTCCGCCGCGCTCTGTCGCCACTGACCTCTCCCCGGCCCTCGCCCCGGTCAGGGGCTCCTCCCGCCGCGCCCGCCCGTGGCCGACGCCGCCCGTCCCGGCCGCCGCCGGCCCCGCGAGCCGGTGTTCTCGTACGGACATCAAGGAAGGCACCGACGTGTCCTCAACTCCCGCCGCACCCCTGCACCTCGCCGTCGCCCTGGACGGCACCGGATGGCACCCGGCGTCCTGGCGCGAGCCGGTCGCCCGCCCCCGCGACCTGTTCACCGCCGGCTACTGGACCGACCTGATCACCGAGGCCGAACGCGGCCTGCTCGACTTCGTCACCATCGAGGACGGCCTCGGCCCGCAGTCCTCCCGGCTCCTCGCACCCGACGAGCGCACCGACCAGGTCCGCGGCCGGCTCGACGCGGTCCTCATCGCCTCCCGCGTCGCCCCGGTCACCCGGCACATAGGCCTGGTCCCGACCGTGGTGGCCACGCACACGGAGCCGTTCCACATCTCGAAGGCGATCGCCACCCTCGACTACGTCAGCACCGGACGCGCGGGCCTGCGGGTACGGACCACCTTCCGCCCGGACGAGGCCGCGCACTTCGGACGGCGCACCATCCCCCGGATCGACGGCTTCGACGGCCCGGACGCGCAGGAGGCGGTCACCGACCTGTTCGACGAGGCCGCCGACTACGTGGAAGTGGTCCGCCGGCTCTGGGACAGCTGGGAGGACGACGCCGAGATCCGGGACGCGGCGACCGGCCGCTTCATCGACCGGGACAAGCTGCACTACATCGACTTCGAGGGCCGCTGGTTCAGCGTCAAGGGCCCGTCCATCACGCCCCGCCCGCCGCAGGGCCAGCCCCTGGTCACCGCCCTCGCCCACCAGACCGTCCCGTACCGGCTCGTGGCCCGCCAGGCCGACATCGGCTACGTCACCCCGCACGACGCGGACCAGGCCCGGGCGATCGTCGCCGAGATCCGCGCCGAGCAGGAGGCGGCGGGCCGTGCCGACGAGACGCTGCACGTCTTCGGCGACCTCGTCGTCTTCCTGGACGACAGCCGGGCCGAGGCCGAGACCCGCCGCGACCGCCTCGACACCCTCGCGGGCGAGCCGTACACCAGCGACGCCCGGATCTTCACCGGTACGGCCGCCGGACTCGCAGATCTGCTGGAGGAGTTGGCGGCGGAAGGGCTGACCGGGTTCCGGCTGCGGCCCGCGGTCGCCGGCCACGACCTGCCCCGGATCACCCAGGACCTGGTGCCCGAACTGCGGCGCCGCCGCCGCTTCCGGGACGCCTACGAGGCCGGCACCCTGCGCGGTCTCCTCGGCCTCGCCCGCCCCGCCAACCGCTACGCCGCAGCCTGACCGCCGGAGAGGACGACCGTACCGCCATGAGCAAGCCACTGAAGCAGATCCACCTGGCCGCCCACTTCCCCGGCGTCAACAACACCACCGTGTGGAGCGACCCGGCCGCCGGCAGCCACATCGACTTCAGCTCCTTCGCGCACTTCGCGCGGACCGCCGAACGCGCCAAGTTCGACTTCCTGTTCCTCGCCGAGGGACTCCGGCTGCGCGAGCAGGGCGGGAAGATCTACGACCTGGACGTGGTCGGCCGCCCCGACACCTTCACCGTGCTCGCCGCGCTGGCCGCCGTCACCGACCGGCTCGGCCTGACCGGCACCATCAACTCCACGTTCAACGAGCCGTACGAGGTGGCCCGCCAGTTCGCGAGCCTCGACCACCTCTCCGGCGGCCGGTCCGCCTGGAACGTGGTCACCTCCTGGGACGCCTTCACCGGCGAGAACTTCCGGCGCGGCGGCTTCCTGCCGCAGGAGGAGCGCTACTCCCGGGCCAAGGAGTTCCTCGCCACCGCGCACGAGCTGTTCGACTCCTGGCGCGGTGACGAGATCCTCGCCGACCAGGCCACCGGCACCTTCCTCCGGGACGCCCAGGCCGGCGCCTTCGTGCACCAGGGGCAGCACTTCGACATCCACGGCCGGTTCAACGTCCCGCGCTCCCCGCAGGGCCGCCCGGTCGTCTTCCAGGCCGGCGACTCCGACGAGGGCCGTGAGTTCGCCGCCTCCAGCGCGGACGCGATCTTCAGCCGGTACTCCACCCTGAAGGAGGGCCAGGCCTTCTACACCGACGTCAAGTCGCGCCTCGCCGCGTACGGCCGCCGTCCCGACCAGCTGCTCATCCTGCCCGCGGCGACCTTCGTCCTCGGCGACACCGACCAGGAGGCCGCCGAACTCGCCCGGGAGGTCCGCCGGCAGCAGGTCAGCGGCGCCACCGCCATCAAGCACCTGGAGTTCGTCTGGAACCGGGACCTGTCGGCGTACGACCCGGAGGGCCCGCTGCCCGAGGTGGACCCGGTGGTGAGCGAGGACCACATCTCCCGGGGCCGCGCCCAGGTGCGGATGTACCGGGACCCGGTGGCCATCGCCCGCGAGTGGCGGCAGCTCGCCGAAGCCAACAAGTGGTCCATCCGCGACCTGGTCATCAACACCGGCAACCGGCAGACGTTCATCGGCTCCCCGGAAACCGTGGCACGGACCATCAACGACTTCGTGCAGGCCGACGCCTCCGACGGCTTCATCCTCGTCCCGCACATCACGCCCGGCGGTCTCGACCCGTTCGCCGACAAGGTGGTCCCGCTGCTCCAGGAACAGGGCGTCTTCCGCGCCGACTACGAGGGCACGACCCTGCGCGACCACCTGGGCCTCGCCCACCCCGACGCCGAGGCCGGCACCCGCACCGGTGCCTCGCCGGAGCGGGCCGCATCGTGAAGTCCAGCCCGCCACCACCGGGAACGCCGGGAGCACTACGGCCACGACCCGGCGGCGGTTCCCGGTGGGCGCGGGCTCGGCCGGACTCTGCGTCGCCCGCACCTCACAGGAGGCACTCACGGCGTACCGCCCGGTCTTCCGGGCACCGTTCCCGCCCGTCGGCGGGGCGGAGACACCGCGTGGGCGTGGACGTCACCTCCCCCGTAGGTGACGTCCACGCCCGCTCCCCCGGTGCCGGACAGTGGCTCTGTGTCGTCCGTGTGCCGTCACCAGCACATGACCGCCGTCTCTCCCGACCCCCATGTGGAGTACAGGCGGACCCGGACGACATAGCGGCGGCCCTTGACGAGCCGGACCCGGACGGCGGCGTTGTCCGGCGTGCCGCCGTCGTCGTGGCCCGCGAGGAAGCGCGGCTCCCCGTCGCGCTCCTCGAAGACCACCAGCACGGTGTCGGCGTCGCCGAAGGTGCCCACGGTGTACGCGCGGCTCTCCGGCGGCTCGACGGTGAAGTCGGCCTGCTCGCCCGGCCCCAGACCGAGCGGCGCGGACCGGAACGGCACCAGCCCGGCCGGCCCGCCCGGAGCGGCGGGAGGGTACCAGCGGAGCACGAACTCCTTGTCGGCCGGGGACGGAGCGCCGGGCGGACGCAGCCCCCCGCGGTACTGCTCCGGCTCCAGCACCAGCCCCGGCCCGAACGGCAGCGTCATCACCGACTGCGGATCCCACACCGAGCCGCCCGCCTCACAGGCGTCCAGCCGGCGCAGCACGTTCGTGTACGTCGTCTCCCGGCTCCAGAAGTTCGGCGGGCCCGCCAGCTCGGCGTACACGGCCTCGTCGTCCCAGTGCAGGCCGGCGAACGGACTCTGGTGCTCGTGCACCATGCCGAGCGCGTGCCCGATCTGGTGCAGGACGGTCCCGCGCTCCCCGGGCGCGGTCACGTCCCAGCCGAGGTTCACGGTGCGCTCGCCCCGGCCCACCGACAGCGCGTCCCGGCCGACCGCCGACCAGGAACCGGCACCGGCCTGGAACCCGATCCGCAGCTCCGCCTCGTGCCGGTCGCCGACCTCGGCGAACGTGACGCCGATGCCGAGGTCCTGCCACTCGGCGAAGCACCCGCGGACCACGTCCCGCTGCTCCTCACCGCCCGCCCACGGCACCCGGCGCAGCTCCCCGGTCCCGGGGACCGGGATGACCGAGGCGTCGGTACGGGCGTCCAGGAAGCAGTAGTGCAGGACCGTGCCGTTGACCCACATCCGCCGCCCGGCGAGCAGCGCGCCCAGCCGCTCGGCGGTCAGCCCCGGTGCGAACGACGGGGCCGGCTGCCGCGGAAGCGAGCAGAGGCGTCGGGTCATGCGGCCAGCGTGCCCGCCGCTGCGGCCGCACGCCTGAGTCGGGGGCTACTCAAGTCGCCCTGTATCAAACCTGAGTACGGGCGCTCAGGATGGTGTGAGGAATGACGAACAGGACGCGAAGACTCTGGAGCTGCCCTGGCCGTTCACCGGCCGGGCCGACGAACTGGAGCTGGTGCGCGGTTCACTGACCGCCGGGCGGCCCGGCATCGTGGTGACCGGCCCGGCGGGCCGCGGCAAGACCCGGCTGATCACGGAGGCGGTCCGGGGCACGGACCACGCCCGGGTGACCGGCACGCCCGAGGCCCGGGACCTGCCCCTCGCGGCGTTCGCGCACCTGCTCCCCGACACCGTCTCGCTGCACCGCGCGGTCCGCGCGCTGTCCGGCGTACGGCTCCTGGTCGTGGACGACGCCCAGCTGCTGGACGAGACCTCCGCCGCCCTGGTCCACCAGCTCGCCGTGCAGGGCCGCACCCGCCTGGTCGTGGCCGCGGCGGACGGCCCGCCCGCGCCCGGCGCGGTGTCCCGGCTGTGGACCGGGGAACTGCTGCCCCGGCTGGCCCTCGACCCGCTGTCACGCGAGGACACCGCCCAGCTGCTCGCCGGCGCCGGGCTGGAACCGCTCACCGTGCGCCGGCTGCACCAGGCGTGCCGGGGCGATCTGCGGCTGCTGCGCGACCTGGTGACCGCGCTCACCGGTTCCGGCCGGCTGACGCCCGTACCGGACACCGGCGAACGGGCCTGGCGCGGCCCGCTGCCGGTCACCCCGGCCGTCCGCGAACGGCTCGACCCCGCCCTGGAGCGGTCCGGTCCCGGCGAACGCGACGCCCTGGAACGCCTCGCGTTCGCCGAACCCCTGCCGCTGCCCGTGGACGAGCTGGACCTGGACGTCCTCGAACGCCTGGAGGCGGACGGCCTGATCGACGTCCACGACCAGGGTGCCGTCACCCTCGCCCACCCCCTGCACGGCGCCGCGCTGCGCGCCACGGCCGGCCGGCTGCGGGCCCGCCGGCTGGCCCGCGCGCCGTTCGCGCACGGCCCCGCGCTGGACGCCGAACAGCGCACGCTGGTCCGGCGGATGGACCGGCTGGACGTCCGGCCGGTGCCGACGCCGGTGGGGGAGTGGCTGGTCGCGGAGGGCCGCCCGCTGCCGGCCGGGTACGCCGCGGTCCGCGCCCGGTACGCGCGCCTGCGGGGCGAACTGCGGGAGGCGGCGGCCTGGGCCCGGGAGGGGCTGCGGGAGGCTCCGTCGGACAGCGGGTGCCGGCGGGAACTCGCGCTCGCCGACGGACGGTCGGGTGAGGTGACCGACCCGGACGGCGTCCACGCGCTCTACGACGCCGTACGCCTCGGCGAGCCCGAGCGGGCGGTCGGACGGCTGCCGGCCGGCAGCGTGTTCGCCCGGCACGCGGACGCGCTGGCGCGCGGAGACGGGGCCGCGCTGGACCGGGCGGCGGAGGCGCTGGCCGAGCGGGGGTTTGTGCTGTACGCGGCGGAGGCGCACGCGCAGGCGGTACGGGTCCACCGCGATCCCCGGGCCGCGCGGCTGTCCCGTACCCGGGCCGTCGCACTGGCCCGCCGCTGCCAGGGCGCGCGCACGCCCGCGCTGGCCGGGCTGGTCCTCGGTGAACTCACCGCCCGGCAGCGGCAGATCGTCACCCTGGCCGCGGCGGGGCTGAGCAACCGGGAGATCGCCGAACGGCTGACACTGTCGGTGCGGACGGTCGGCAATCACCTGTACAGCGCGTACACGCGGCTCGGGACGGGGGACCGGGCGGCATTGCCCTGGCTGGTGGACGTGCCCGAGCGGGAGACGGCTTGAGGCCCGGCCCTAACGGCACAGCGCGTCGCCGAGCGCGGTGCGGGCGTAGCGGACGACGCGGCCGCTGCGGGTGCGGGTGAGCAGGCCCGCGTCGTAGAGGACCGCCAGATGCTGGCTGACGGCGCCCGGGGTGACGTCGAGGCGGTGGGCCAGTTCGGTGGTGGAGGCCGGCTCGGCGAGGAGCAGCAGCAGACGGGCGCGGGGGCGGCCGAGGAGGCGCACCAGGGCCTCGCCGCCGGCCGGGGGCGGTTCCTCGGAAAGGGTGGCACGGCCGCGGGCCGGATACATCAGGACCGGCGGGTGGCTGGGATCGATCAGCGGCTGGACTCCACGGGCGAACAGGGTGGGCAGCAGGACCAGTCCACGGCCGGCGATGTGCACGTCGGTCCAGGGCGCCTGGACGGTGAAGTCCCGCGTGGACAGCCGCAGCAGGCCGTCGCTCCAGGCCAGCCGCTCGTCGAGGTCCGCGAAGAGCGCCCCCGCGCCCTGCTCGGCGAGCACCCGCCCGCGGTGGGCCAGGTCGGCCTCCAGGATGCTCTGCGCGCGCGGCCACCAGTCGGCGGCCAGGCAGGTGTGCCAGTAGGCGTCGAGGGCGTCGGTGATCCGGGCGAGGAGGGCGGCGGGGTCGGCGAGTCCGCGGGCGACGACCGGCGGCAGGGCCTCCGGGGTGCGGTAGGTGGCGCGGAAGCCGGCGTCGACGGCCTCGGGCGGGGTGGCGCCCAGCCGGTCCAGTTCCTCGGCGAGGCCCGGGCGGGCGCGCTGCGGGCGCGGGGTGAGGAAGTCCGGCACCCACAGCCAGGGGGTGACGAGCGCGGTGAGCACCTCGTGGTCGAGTTCCGCCAGGCGGGGTCGGATGCGGCGCAGCCACGGCCGGTGGTGCGGGTAGCGGCCGGGGTCGTGCAGGCAGCGCAGGGAGAACACCGCCTCCTGGAGCGGGGAGTACGCGAAGGAGGTGGTGGCGAGGTCTCCGACGGCGAGGCGGAACTCGATCATTGAGCGCTACGCTAAATCATTGTCCGCGGGCTCGCACCGCCGGGTTGGCTGTGCACATGACCACGACGCCCGTCTCCCCAGTCCCCTCCCCGGGCGGCAGTCCCGCACCGAAGCGTGCCACCCGGGCCGCCGGCCTGCTGCCCACGGACCCGGCGCTGCGTCTGGCCAGTGTGCTGACGCTGGTCAACGCCCTCGGCAACGGCCTGTACTTCCCTCTCGGCGTCCTGTACTTCACGCGCGTCGTCGGCCTCGACGCGACCGCCGTCGGTGTCGGGATGACGGTCGCGGGACTGGTCGGTGTGGCAGCCGGGGTGCCGGCCGGGCGGGCCGCGGACCGGTGGGGCGCACGCCGGGTCGGCGCACTGCTGTGGGGCGGCACCGGGCTGGCCACGGCCGCGTACGCGCTGGTGAACTCGTACCCCGGATTCCTTGCCGCCGTGGTGTGCGCGACGGGCTTGCAGATGGCGAGCCGGGGAGTGCAGGGAGCGCTGTACGCCGATGTGCTGCCGGCGGCGACGCGGGTGGAGGCGCGGGCGTACCTGCGCATGGTGGTGAACGTCGGCATGGGCGTGGGCGGCGCGTTCGGCGCCCTCGCGCTCCAGCTCGACACACGGGCCGCGTATGTGACGGTCATTCTGGTCGACGCGCTGTCGTTCGCGGGTCCGGCGCTGCTGCTGCCCCGGCTGCCGCTGGCGCCGCACGTGGCCGGGCGGGCTCCGCTGGACGCCGCCGCCCCGGCCGCGGAGCGCTGGCGGGCGGTGCGGGACCTGCCGTTCCTGGCGGTGACCGTCCTCAACGCGGTACTGGTCGTGCAGTACTCGCTGTCCGAGATCGGGCTGCCCCTGTGGATCGTGGAGCGCACCGAGGCGCCGCGCTGGACGGCGGCGCTGCTGATGATCGTCAACTGTGTGCTGGTGGCGCTGCTCCAGGTCCGGGTGGCCCGCAGAGCCTCCGAAGTTCCCTCCGCCGTACGGGCGATGGGCTGGTCGGGCCTGCTGCTGGCGGCTTCCTGCGGGGTGTACGCCCTGTCGGCGGGCCTGTCCCCGGTGTGGGCGGTGGCGGCACTGACCGCCGGCGCGGTGGTGCAGGTCTTCGCCGAGGTGCTGTCGGCGGCAGGCGGCTGGACGCTCGGGTACGAGCTGGCCGACGCCCGTGCCCACGGCGTCTATCAGGGCGTGTTCGGCGCCGGTATGTCGGCGGGGATGATGTCCGGTCCGGCCCTGGTCACGGTGACCGCGATCGCCCACGGCTCGGCGGGCTGGGCGGCGCTGGGCCTGCTGTTCGCGGCGGCGGGTCTCGCGGTGGCCCCGGCGGTGCGCTGGGCCCGCCGGGACGGGGAGTGGCGGGGCGAGCCCGCCTAGGCGGGCTCCACACGGCGGAGCCGCAGGGAGTACGCGGCTTGGCTCACGCCGCTCCGAACGCGGCGAACGCCCAGCCCGTCGCCTGGTGGACCGCGTCGCCCGGCAGGGCCGTACGGGCGTCTCTCAGGGCCTCGGCCAGGGAGAGGCCCGCGCCGAGGCCCTTGTGCAGGGCCAGCATCAGCGGCACCACCGCCGCGTCGTTGACCGGGGCGCTGCTCGCCACCACTCCGGCCGTGCCCAGCGGCAGCAACGCCGTGACCAGGCCGAGGAGTTCGTCGGCGCCGACCGAGGCGAGGCGGGCGGTGTCGCAGCTGGACAGGATGATCCGGTACGGGCTGCGGGTCAGGCGCTCGAAGTCGTGCACGATCAGCGGGCCGTCGGCCATACGGAGGGCGGAGAACAGAGGGCTGTCCGCGCGGAACGTGCCGTGCGCCGCGAGATGGGCGAGGCCCGCGCCGTCGAGTTCCGCCAGCACCCGGGGCACCTGGGCGTCCTCACCCTCCAGGACCGTCGCCGTGCCGTACCGGTCCGCCAGTTCGGGCACCTCAGCGCCGCCCGTCGCGAGGCCGGGGCCGCGCACCAGCACCGGTGGGCCGTCCGGCGGCGGCGCCGTCTCCCGGGCGCGCAGCCAGCTGCCGGCCGACGGCGACACGCTGAGCACCCGCTCCCGCAGCGCGGGCAGCAGCGCCCACGGCACCCGGTGCAGCGCGCCGGGCGGCACGATCACCACCGGGCCCGGGCCGAGGTGCCGTACCGCCCCGGCCAGCAGGAGTTCTTCCAGGCGCCGGCCTGCGGCCTCCACGAGAGGGAGCCGGGCCTCGGCGCCCGGGTGCGCGAGCCGTCGTAGCCCGGCCTGCACGTGCTCGGCCTCGGCAACGGCCTCCGCCAGCGAGCCGCCGGTGAACCGCCGTACCTTCCCCTGCCCGCACAGCAGGACGTGCACCCGGCCGTCGACCACGGCCAGTTCGACCAGCCACCCGTCACCGAGCCGGTCCAGCAGCCGGCCCACGTCGAGACGGTCGCCCGCGTCGGCGGCGGCCCCGCCCATGTGCCGGGTGCGGGAGCGGATCTCCCGTTCCAGGCGCCGCTGTTCGCGCTCCAGCGCCGGCACCGGGCGGCCCTCCATCCGGGCGGCCTCCGCGCGGGCCGCGATCTCCCGGTAGGCGGTCAGCCCGCTGTGCAGCGCCGGATCGTCGGGCGGCCGGGTCGGCGGCGCGGACAGCACGGTCGCCCGCCACCGCTCGCTCCACCCGAGCAGCCGTCGCGGACTGCCCTCGGCGAGGCTCACCTCCTGTGCCAGCGCCGCCAGTTCGGCGCCCTGCGCGGTCGCGTGGGCGCGCAGTTCCGAGGCGCCCAGCGTCATCCGGTGGTCGTCCAGCACGTCCAGTCCGCGCCGGCACGCCTCCAGCACACCGCGCCGGGAACCGGCCGCCCGCGCCCGCAGCGCCTGTGCCGCCCAGCCCGTCATCCGGGCCGGCGGCGGCCCACCGTGCCGGCTGCGGGCGGCCACCGCCAAGTGCCGTTCCGCGTCCGCCGTCCAGCCCAGCGCCAGCGCGATCCGGCCCGCGAGCAGGGAGGCCTCCGGCGCGGCCGGGGAGCCGAAGGAAGCCAGCCGCTCCGCGACCGCCGCCGCGTCCGCGACCATCCGCCCCGACCGGCGCCCGGCCGCCACCCGCGCCTCGATCAGCACCAGCCGGGCGTGCGTCTCCCACCACGTCCGGCGCTGCGCCGCGAACAGCCGTACGGCGACGGCGGCGCGGGCTATGGCGGTGTGCGCGTCCCCGGCCGAACGGGCGGCCCGCGCGGCGGCCAGCAGCAGCTCGGCCTTGCGGGTGGACTGCCCGCCGATCCGGTCCAGCAGCGCGATCGCCGTGTCCGCCTCGGCCAGCGCCTCCGGGGCGAGCCCCGCCGCCATCAGCACCTCGCAGCGCCGGATCGACAGGTTGTAGGTGGGGGTGCCCAGCTTGGCGTAGCGCTCCTCGGCCTCGTCCAGCAGCCGCAGCGCCGCGGGGATGTCCCCGGAGCGGAACGCGGCCAGGCCCCGGCTCTCCACCGCGTCCGCCTTGTCGTGCTCCTGGCCGGTGGTGTCCCACAGCCGCTCCGCCGCCGTGAAGTCCGCGACGGCCCGGTCCACCGAGCCCAGCGCCAGATGCACGGTGGCCCTCAGGGTCAGCGCCCGCGCGGTCCAGATGTCGTCGGCGACCTGCCGCAGGACGGGCAGGGCCCGCCGTACGTCCTCCAGGGCCTCCCGGTGATGCCCCAGCACCCACCACACATAGGCCCGCCGGTACAGCACCCGGGCCCGGGTGTGTCCGCTGCCCCGGGCGACCCCCCGCTCGAAGGACGCGAGCCCCTGGCGCGTGCGCCCCGCGTGCACCAGTGCGACCCCGAGGGTCGCGAGCACATCGGCCTCCCGGTCGGCCGACTCGGCGCGCGCGGCCAGGTCCCGGGCCCGCCGCAGATGCCTCAGCGCGATCCGCAGATCGCCGAAGTCCCGCTGCCAGATGCCGAGCACCTGGTGGGCGACGCTCGCGTGGACGGGTGACGGAGCGGCGCGCAGGACGTGTTCGGCACGTGCCCGGGCCTCGCCCGGGTCGGCGAACACCATGGGCAGCAGTTCGAGAACCGACTCGCTTCCCGCTGTCACGTCTCGCATGGTAGTGGCCTGTTGTATCAGACGGTGGTCCCGCGGCTCTCACTGTCGAACACCGTCTTGAGGGGGAGGACACCACATGGCACCACAGCGATTCCACGAGCAGTTCCACCACATCCAGCGCTCCCTGCCGGACGTCCCCCTCACCATGGGACCGGACGACTCCGCCGGGTACTTCTACGAGAAGGGCGTCGTCCTCGTCCGGGACGGCGAGGAGGCCCGGTTCGTCGAGGACACCGTGCGCACGCACTTCACGCAGACCCAGGGGCTCGTCCCCGACCATGTGCGCCGCGTGGGCCCGCAGGCCGGCCGCACCGGCGTCACCCGCATCCGGGTCGGCGACCCGGCCGAGGGCGAGGACAGCGTGCCGCACGCCCTGCGCGCCGTGCGGGAGGCCGAGGACCGCCAGGGCCGCCGGCTGGCCGGCCGCAACCACGTGGTGCACATCGCGGGCAACGTCAACGCCTGCCCTGGCGACGAGCCGGTGCCCGTCCCCCGCACCGAGAGCGCCAATCCCGGCCCCGCGGAGGGCAGTTACGACCCGGCCACCGCGGTCGGCGTCCTCGTGATCGACACCGGGCTGGTGCACGACCACCGCTCCTACCCGCTGCTCGCCCACACCACCGGCGACGCCCAGCTGACCGAGACCGACGCCGACGGCGTGCTGCGCCAGTACGTCGGCCACGGCACGTTCATCGCCGGCATCCTCGCGGCCGTCGCGCCCAACACCGACATCACCGTGCGCGGCACGCTCAACGACGCCGGTGCCGTCCTGGAGTCGGAGTTCGGCGCCCTGCTCTTCGACGCGGTCGACCGGGGCGGCTGGCCGGACATCATCAGCCTCTCCGCGGGCACGCCCAGCGCGGACACCGACGGCCTGATCGGGCTGGACGCGTTCATGGCGGAACTGCGCGAGCAGCGCACCCTGCTGGTGGCCGCCGCCGGCAACAACGGCAGCGACACCCCGTTCTGGCCCGCCGCCTACGCCGGCCTGCCCGAGTACGCCGACTGCGTGCTGTCGGTCGGCGCCCTCCGCGCGGACGGCGCGGCCGGGGCCTGCTTCACCAACCACGGGCCCTGGGTGCGCGTCCACACCCCCGGCGAACGCCTCACCAGCGCCCTCACCGGATTCACCGCCCCCGTGCCGTACATCTACCAGCACTCCACCTACGACTCCTGCCGGTTCGGCGACGCCGACTACGCCTGCACCTGCCAGTACCCGCGTCACACCGGCGTGCTGAGCGAGGGCCGGGAGAGCACCGGCGCCAAGCCGGACCAGGTGATGTTCGACGGCCTCGCGCAATGGAGCGGCACCTCCTTCGCCACCCCGGTGGCCGCCGGACTCGTCGCCGCCCGGATGACGGCGTACCGGGAACGCGACCCGCGCGCGGCCGGCGCCGGGCTGCTGGCGGCGGACGCGGAGCAGGCCGACGTGCGCGGGGCGCGTGTCGCGGCGCTCCTCCCGCCCACCTGGCGCCCCGTCCCGGCCGTGATCCCGGCGCTGCCCGCATGAGGGCCGGAACCCTCCGCTCCACGGCGTACGATGACAGGCCGTACACAAGGGGTGGAGCCGTGGACCGAACAGAGGTCGGCGCGTTGGTCCAGTCCGCCGTCGACGGGGACGCCGCGGCCTGGAAGGCGCTGGTGGAAGGGATGAGTCCGCTGGTGTGGTCGGTCGTGCGGGCGCACCGGCTGTCGGACGCGGACGGACACGAGGTCTTCCAGACCACCTGGTTCCGCTTCGCCCAGCACCTGGGCCGCATACGGGAACCCGACAAGGCCGGTGCCTGGCTGGCGAGCACGGCCCGGCACGAGTGCCTGAAGGTGCTCAAGGGCCTGGCGCGGCTGACCCTGACCGACGATCCACGGGTGCTGGACCGGGCCAGCGAGGACCGGACGCCGGAAGAGACGCTGATCGATTCGGAGGAGGCGGCGGACCGGGCCGAGCGGGTCCGCCGCCTGTGGCAGGAGCTGGACGGACTGGGCGAGCGCTGCCGGCAGTTGCTGCGCGTGCTGATGGCCTCGCCGCCGCCCAGCTACGGGGAGATCTCGGCCGCCCTCGGCATCGCGGTCGGCAGCATCGGCCCGCTCCGCCAGCGCTGTCTGCGCCGGCTGCGGGCCCGGATGGACGCGCGGGGTGCGGTGTGAACGGCGACGACGCGAGGCCCGAGGGCCCGGAGGAGTTCGCGGACGGGCTGCTGGAGGAGGAACTGCGCCAGGCCGCCACGGTCCTGGACCCGGTCCCGGCCGAACTGGTGCAGGCGGCGCTCGACGCGTTCGCGCTGCACGACCTGGACGCCCGGCTCGCCGAGCTCACCTTCGACTCGCTCGTGGACGCGCTTCCCGTCCGGGGAGTCACGGACGCGCCGCGCATGCTCACGTTCCGCGCGGGCGAGGTGACCGTCGACGTGGAGGTCACCGACGACGGGCTGATCGGCCAGGTGCTGCCACCGCAGTCGGCACGGATCGAGGTGCTCGGCGGCCCGCAGGCCACCCGCGCCCCGCTCACCTCGGACCCCCTCGGCCGGTTCACCAGCACCACCCCGCCGTCCGGCCCGTTCGCCCTGCGGCTGCGGACCGGCGCGGAGGTGATCGTCACGGAGTGGCTCCGGGCCTGACCGACCGGCGCGGGCGGGGTGACGCACCGGATCCGAGGCCGACGCGACCGGGGCCCGCGTTGTGCCCCTGCCGGGGGGCCGGGGGCGGGGTGGCCGGCCCGGGGGCCGGGGGACCGCCCGCGTGCGAGGTGTGCCCGGGGGGCTGGGCCGGGGGCGGGTGGAGGTGTGCCGGGCCGGGGGGGGGACGAGCCGCGTGCGAGGTCGGGGCCGGGTGGAGGCGCGCTGGGGGACCGGCCGCGTGGGAGGTGGGCCCGCGGGGCTGAGCCGGGGGCGGGGTGGAGGTACGCCGGGGGATCGAGCCGCGTGCCGGGTTGGGGGCCGGGTGGAGGCGCGTCGGGGGATCGAGCCGGGAGGCGGGCCGGGGGCTGAGTGGAGGTGCGGCGGCGGGATCGAGCCGCGTGCCGGGCCGGTGCTGGGCCGGGGTGTGTCGGGGGATCGAGCCCGGAGGCGGGCCGGGGCTCGGGGGCCGTGGCCGGGGGCCGAGCCACGTGGGAGGTCGCGGGCCGGGTGGAGGTGTGCCGGGGACCGGCCGCGTGCTGGGCCGGGACCGGGCCGAGGTCTGCCAGGGATGGAGCCGGGAGGCGGGCCAGGGGCGGGGTGGGGGTCTGCCGGGCCGGGTGGCCGAGCCACGTGCGAGGTCGCGGGCCGGATGGAGGTGCGCCGGGGACCGACCGCATGCCGGGCCGGGGGCCGGGTCGAGGTGGGCCGGGGGCCGGGGCCGAGGGGCGTGGTCGGGGCCGGGGCGAAGGGGGGCCCGCCCCGCGGGGCCAGCCACGTGTCGGGTGGGCGCCGCGGCACCAGGCGGGTGGCTACACCGCGTCCACGAGTGCCGCCAGCGCGGTGGCGAGCCGGTCCAGGCCCGGACCGGCGGGGCCGCCCGGCTCCGTCATGTACGTGTCCCGCCGGATCTCCACCATCAGCGCGCCGACCCGGGCGTCTCTGCCGTAGAACTCCAGCGGCACGTACGTCCCGGTGAACGGGCTGTCGAGGCCCGTCTCGCCGCAGCCGGCGAACGCCTTGCGGGCGGCCTCGGTCAGCTCCGGCGGGGTGTGGAAGGCGTCCGTGCCCAGGCACACCGGCGGGCGCGGCCCGCTGCCGTGCAGTTCGTACGGGAGTGGCTGGGCCGGATACGAGTGCACGTCGATGATCACGGCACGCCCGGTCGCGGCCAGCCGGCCGGCCACCGCCTCCGTCATGGCCGCGGCGTACGGCCGGAACCAGCGGGCGAGCAGCGGCTCCGGGTCGGTGTCGGCGGGCCGCAGCTCGCCCTTGTGCGTGGTCCGCGTGTACACGGCGCCCATGCCGACGGCGAGCATTTCCTCCCGCTCGTCCGGGAACCGCTCCGGGTCCACCACCAGCCGCGACAGCCGGTTCACGAACCGCCAGGGCCGGAGCCCGGCGAGCGCGGCGGCCCGCTCGGCGATCTCGGCGGTGTGCGCGTCCGTGATGTGGTCCAGCTCCCGCTCCAGCTCGGCGTCGTCCAGCCCGATGCCGGCGCGTACGTCCTCCGGTATGGCCCGTGCCGAGTGCGGCACATGCAGCAGCACCGGCGAGTCGGCGGCACCGGGGAGGAGGTCGAACGAGGGGGTGCTCTGGGACACCGGCTGCTCCTGGGGTGTTGGGGGCGTGCACGATCAAGGTGCCATACGGCACCGACAACGGCTCCCGCCCCGCATGCCTCCGCCCCGCATGCCTCCGCCCCGCATGCCTCCGCCCCGCATGCCTCCGCCCCGCATGCCTCCGCCCCGGCCGGGGGTTTCCCGGCCGGGGCGGAGGACACGTCACCTCGGCGGCTCAGGCGCCGCAGGCACCGGCTCAGGCGCCGCAGGCACTAGCTGAGGGACGCCAGCGCCTCGTTCCAGGTGGCCGACGGGCGCATGACCGCGTCCGCCTTGGCCTTGTCGACCTGGTAGTAGCCGCCGATGTCGGCGGGCCGGCCCTGGACGGCGTTCAGCTCCTCGACGATCTTCTGCTCGTTCGCGGCGAGGGTCTCGGCGAGCGGCGCGAACGCCTTGGCCAGGTCGGCGTCGTCGGTCTGCTTGGCCAGCTCCTGCGCCCAGTACAGGGACAGGTAGAAGTGGCTGCCGCGGTTGTCGATGCCGCCGACGCGACGGGTCGGGGACTTGTCCTCGTTGAGGAAGGTCGCCGTGGCGCGGTCCAGGGTGTCGGCGAGGACCTTGGCGCGGGTGTTGCCGGTGGCCGCCGCGTACTGCTCGAAGGACGGCACCAGGGCGAAGAACTCACCGAGGGAGTCCCAGCGCAGGTAGTTCTCCTTGACCAGCTGCTGGACGTGCTTCGGCGCGGAGCCGCCGGCGCCCGTCTCGAACAGGCCGCCGCCCGCCATCAGCGGGACGACCGACAGCATCTTGGCGCTGGTGCCCAGCTCCAGGATGGGGAAGAGGTCGGTCAGGTAGTCGCGCAGCACGTTGCCGGTCACCGAGATGGTGTTCTCGCCGCGGCGGATGCGCTCCACCGACAGCTTGGTGGCCTCGACCGGGGACAGGATGCGGATGTCCAGGCCCTCGGTGTCGTGCTCCGGCAGGTACTGCTTGACCTTGGCGATCAGCTGCGCGTCGTGGGCGCGCGTCTCGTCCAGCCAGAACACCGCCGGGTCGCCGGTGGCGCGGGCGCGGGTGACGGCCAGCTTGACCCAGTCGCGGATCGGGTCGTCCTTGGTCTGGCAGGCGCGGAAGATGTCGCCCTGCGCGACCGGCTGCTCGATCAGCACGTTGCCGGCCTGGTCGGTCAGGCGGACCGTGCCGGCGGCCGGGATCTCGAAGGTCTTGTCGTGGGAGCCGTACTCCTCGGCCTTCTGCGCCATCAGGCCGACGTTCGGGACCGAGCCCATGGTCGACGGGTCGTAGGCGCCGTTGGCCCGGCAGTCCTCGATGACGGCCTGGTAGACACCGGCGTAGGAGGAGTCCGGGATCACGGCGAGGGCGTCGTGCTCCTGGCCGTCCGGGCCCCACATGTGGCCGGAGGTGCGGATCATGGCCGGCATCGAGGCGTCGATGATGACGTCCGACGGAACGTGCAGGTTGGTGATGCCCTTGTCCGAGTCGACCATCGCCAGGTCAGGGCCCTCGGCGATCTCGGCGTCGAAGGAGGCCTTGATCTCGGCGCCCTCGGGCAGGCCCTCCAGGCCCTTCAGGATGCCGCCGAGGCCGTCGTTCGGGGTGAGGCCGGCCGCCTTGAGGGTCTCGCCGTACTTCGCGAACGTCTTCGGGAAGAAGGCGCGCACCACGTGACCGAAGATGATCGGGTCGGAGACCTTCATCATCGTGGCCTTCAGGTGCACGGAGAACAGGACGCCCTCCTGCTTGGCGCGGGCGACCTGCGCGGCCAGGAACGAGTTCAGCTCGGCGACGCGCATGACGGACGCGTCGACGACCTCGCCCGCGAGGACCGGCACGGACTCCTTCAGGACGGTGGTGGTGCCGTCCTCGCCGACCAGCTCGATCTTCAGGGCGCCGGCCTCGGAGACGACGACGGACTTCTCCGTGGAGCGGAAGTCGTTCTCGCCCATGGTCGCCACGTTGGTCTTGGACTCGCCGGTCCAGGCGCCCATGCGGTGGGGGTGGGTCTTGGCGTAGTTCTTCACCGAGGCGGGGGCACGGCGGTCGGAGTTGCCCTCACGCAGCACCGGGTTGACGGCGGAGCCCTTGATCTTGTCGTAGCGGGCGCGGATCTCGCGCTCCTCGTCGGTCTTCGGCTCGTCCGGGTAGTCCGGCAGCGCGTAGCCCTTGCCCTGCAGCTCGGCGATGGCGGCCTTCAGCTGGGGGATGGACGCCGAGATGTTCGGCAGCTTGATGATGTTGGCCGCGGGGGTCTTGGCCAGCTCGCCCAGTTCGGTCAGCGCGTCGGGGATGCGCTGGTCCTCGTTCAGGTACTCCGGGAAGACGGCGATGATGCGCCCGGCCAGCGAGATGTCACGCGTCTCCACGGGCACACCGGCCTGCGAGGCGTACGCCTGGATCACCGGCAGGAACGAATGCGTCGCCAGGGCCGGGGCCTCGTCTGTGTAGGTGTAGATGATGGTCGAGTCAGTCACCGGGTGCTCCGCTCCACGTCTGCAACATTGCTCGACATCAAGATATCTCGTGCTCGGGGTCGGCTCGACAGGGGTCCTGGCCGGAAAACGCGCCGTCCGTCATCTCGCGCGCGATCCAGCGGCTGATCACCTCCACCACGTACGCGTGTTCGGCGCGGGTCAGCGCGCGTCCCTGGGGGATGCCGTGCCAGCGCTCCAGGCAGCTCCGGCAGCAGGTGGCGGTCGCGTGCTGGGCCACGAACACCGGGTGACCGCGGTACGGCGTCTGCCGGCCGTCCTTGTACGGCGCGGCCGGCGCCAGCCGTTTCGCGATCAGGTCGTACGCGTGCCACCGCAGGGTCGCCGGGCCCTTCAGGGCGGCGGTCGCCCGGTCCCGCCCGCGCAGGTGGAACTTCGCCCGGAACGGCTGGCGCGCGAGGGCGTCCAGCCGCCGGTCGAGCGGGCGGGGGTCCGGGGCCGGGCTGGTCATGCTCCTTAGAGCATACGTGCCGGTCAGGACTTCACGGCCGGGCTACTCCGTGGCCTGCGACCCCGACACCGCGCCCTCCCCGCTGCGCTGCTGCGGGATCACCGCCGTGCCCTGCTGGAGGGAGACCGTGCGGGTGGGGGCCGGGATGCGGATGCCCTCCTCGCGGTAGCGGGGGTGCAGGCGCTTGATGAACTCGTGCTTGATCCGGTACTGGTCGCTGAACTCGCCGACGCCGAGGATCACCGTGAAGCCGATCCGGGAGTCGCCGAAGGTGTGGAAGCGGATGGCGGGCTCGTGCTCCGGTACGGCGCCCGTGACCTCCGTCATGACCTCCGTGACCACCTCGGCGGTCACCCGCTCGACGTGCTCCAGGTCGGAGTCGTAGCTCACCCCGGCCTGTACCAGCACGGTCAGTTCCTGCTCGGGCCGCGTGTAGTTGGTCATGTTGGCCTTGGCCAGCTGGCCGTTGGGGATGACCACCAGGTTGTTGGAGAGCTGGCGGACCGTCGTCTGGCGCCAGTTGATGTCCACGACGTAGCCCTCCTCGCCGCTGCTCAGCCGGATGTAGTCGCCCGGCTGGACGGTCTTGGAGGCGAGGATGTGGATGCCCGCGAAGAGGTTGGCGAGCGTGTCCTGCAGTGCCAGGGCGACCGCCAGACCGCCGACACCCAGGGCGGTGAGCAGGGGCGCTATGGAGATGCCCAGGGTCTGCAGGACGACCAGGAAGCCGATCGCCAGGACCAGGACGCGGGTGATGTTGACGAAGATGGTCGCCGAGCCCGCGACCCCGGAGCGGGACTGGGTCACCGAACGGACCAGGCCGGCGATCACCCGGGCCGCGGAGAACGTCACCATGATGATCAGCCAGACCTGGAGCGCCTGGTTCACGTGGTGCTGGACGGTCCGGGTGAGCGGCAGCACGGCCGCTGCCGCCGCCGCGCCGCCCGCGATCGCCGCCCAGGGCACGACCGAGCGCAACGCGTCCACGATGACGTCGTCGCCGCTCCAGCGGGTCCGCTTGGCGTGCCCCGCGAGCCAGCGCAGCAGGGTGCGCGACATGAAGGCGAGCACCAGGCCCGCCCCCAGGGCGATACCGGCGAGGACGAGGTCGTCCAGGGTCAGCGCGCGGTTCACCGGTCACCTCCGGGGCGTGCGGCCGCTGCGGAGGGCCGTGTGTGAAGTCTCGTCACGTTGTCACCTGCTCGATGTCCGGGATGTGCGACCACGCCGGACGGAGGAACTCCGGTGACCGGCGCGCTCGTTCATCCTGCCGTATCCGGTACGCCGGTCCGTACCGGGACCGGCGCTCTTCGGGCGGCCGGCTCAGACGATGCCCTCCGCGAGTTCCGCCTGGTCGCGGTCGCTGCCGTACGCGGCGGTGGTGGGGGTGCCGTACGACCGGCGGGCCACGTACCACCAGACGCTGGCCAGGACCAGGACCACGGCGAGGGCGACGGAGGCGTAGTTCATCGTGTCGACCGTGACCGGGGACGCCTGCGGCAGGCAGAACAGGACCGTCACGCACGCCACCCAGACCACCGCGATCCAGCCGACCGGCCTGCTCCAGCGGCCCAGTTGCCACGGACCCGGCTGGAAACGGTCGCCCGCGCGCAGCCGCAGGAACACGGGGATGGCGTAGGCCGGGGTGATGCCGATGACGTTGATGGCGGTCACCGCGTTGTACGCCGTCGCCGAGTACAGCGACGGCAGGGCGAGGACACAGGCCACGACGACGGACAGCCAGACGGCGGCGACCGGTGTCTGGGTGCGGCCGCTGACCTTGCGCCACAGGTGCGAGCCGGGCAGCGCGCCGTCCCGGCTGAACGCGAACACCATCCGGCTGGCCGCGGCGACCTCGGCGTTGCCGCAGAACAGCTGGGCGATGACGACCACGAGCAGCAGGGCGCTGGCGCCGTCGGTGCCGAGGCCGTCCAGCAGGATCTGGGCGGGCGGTACGCCGGTGCCGGTGGTGCGCGTGGCGTCGTAGTCCTGGATGGCGAAGGTGAGACCGGCGAGCAGTACGAAACCGGCCAGCCAGGACACCCAGATGGCGCGGACGATGCCGCGGGAGGCGGCCACCGAGGCGTGCGAGGTCTCCTCCGAGAGGTGGGCGGAGGCGTCGTAGCCGGAGAAGGTGTACTGCGCGAGGAGCAGGCCGATCGCCGCGACGTACAGCGGGTTCGACCAGCCGGTCTCGTTGGCGAACTTCGTGAACACGAAGGACGCCGACTGGTGGTGGTCGGGGACGATCACCAGCGCGCCGACGATCAGTGCCACGCCCGCCAGGTGCCACCACACGCTGACCGAGTTGAGCACGCTGACCAGGCGCACGCCGAACAGGTTCAGCACCGCGTGCAGCAGCAGGATGGCGCAGAAGATCAGCATCGTCCTGCCGGGCGTCGGCTCGAAGCCCCACTGGAGGTTGGCGAACGCGCCGGTGAACAGGGCGGCGCCGTAGTCGATGCCGGCGATGGCGCCGAGCAGGCCGAGCAGGTTCAGCCAGCCGGTGTACCAGCCCCAGCGCCGGCCGCCGAGCCGGTCGGCCATGTAGTACAGGGCGCCGGAGGTCGGGTAGGCGCTGGTGACCTCGGCGAGCGCGAGCCCGACGCACAGCACGAACAGGCCGACGCCGGCCCAGCCCCAGAGCATGACGGCGGGACCGCCGGTGTTCAGGCCGAAGCCGTACAGGGTCATGCAGCCGGACAGGATCGAGATCACCGAGAAGCTGATCGCGAAGTTGCCGAAGCCGCCCATGCGACGGGCCAGCACCGGCCGGTAGCCGAGTTCCCGCAGCCGCTGCTCCTCGTCCTGCTGCGGCAGTCCGGGGGACGGGGCGGGCGAGGGATCGGGGGTGGGGGACACGCGGGGACCTCCTGGATCAACGGTTGTCGAACGGGCACGTGCAACGGGTCGTCAGGGGGTGGTGCGGAGGGCAGTGCGGGGGTTTCTTCGGGGGGTGCGGAGGAGGGTGTTCAGGAGGGTCATGTGCATACGCGCTGTTCAGGGGCGGGAGCCCTCCGCGGCGGCCCGGCAGCGGTCACGGGCCTGTACGAAGATCTCCACGGCGCGGTCCCGGTCCGGGGTGCGGTACATCCAGGGCGGCGGGGTGAAATAGGGGCCGATCGCCTCGAACACCCGTGATGCTTCCGCGAATTGCAGGGAGCCCCACAGCGCGTGGGCCAGATGGTTGAGGTCCGGCAGCGCGCGCTCGGCGGGCCCTGTCCGCTCGAACCAGGAGTGCAGCGCGCGCCGCGCCTCGCGGGCCGCCTCCTCCACCACCCAGTGCAGATCCAGCGCCGCGTCGTGCCCGCTGTCCCGGCGGTAGCGCTCGACCCGGACGTACAGCGGCAGCAGGTGCAGCGCGGAGCCCGGCGGGGCCTGGCCGGCGGCCCACTGCGCGTACCCGGCGGCCTCCGCGAGCCGGCCCGAACCGCCGCGCGCGTACAGGAACTGGAGCATCCGGTGGTGGGCCTCGCGGTTGAACGGGTCGCGCTTGCCGGCCTCGGCCAGCAGCCCCCAGGGGCCCGGCGGCAGCATCGGCTCCGGCGCGGCGGCCCGGTGCTCCTCCCAGCGCTGCTCCGGGTCGAGCTGGGCCAGCGCCAGCAGACACACCCAGGGCACCGGATCCCGCGGGGCGGCCACCGTCGCCGACTGGGCGGCGTCCCATGCCTCGATCCACAACTCATGGGTACGGCGGTGTCGTTCCCGCCGGGCCCGCAGTGCGCGCTCGACGCCGACGCGGGCGTGCATCACCACCGCGTGCGCGCTGTCCGGCTCCTCGGTGAGCCAGGCCCGCACCACGTCGGTGCCGGCCGCGGCCGCCGCCAGCACCTGGGTGCGCTGGGTCCACTGCCACCACTGCGGGGTCTCCGCGAGCAGGGTGCGCATGGCCATCCAGCGGCCGGTGCGCAGGTCCTGGAGCGCGGCGCGCAGCGCGTGGTCGGGGCCGGCGGGGTCGTAGGAGGGGCGGGCTCCGTCTCTGGCCATCAGCCGCCGGCCCCCGGCCACGGGCGCACGGGCGAGGTGGCGGGATGACGTTGCAACAGCCCTCCCCTGGGCGGTGATGAAGATGTCTCGGGTGGTCGGCGGTCACTATAGAGGCGCCGGTTCCGCCGTACCATTGTTGCCAAGTCAACGACTGGCAGGGCGAGTTGGGTGTGAGGGGAAGGCCTTGACTCCGGGCCCGCGGCGGCGGCAGGCTGGCGCGGTGATCTTCACGGCCGCAGCGGAGAGCGCGGGACGGACACGGGCGCGGGGCGCTCGGCCCGCTCGCGCGGAGAACGCGCGATGACCGGGCCGGTGCTCGCCGTCGACCAGGGCACGTCCGGCACCAAGGCGCTCGTGGTCTGTCCCGAACGCGGTGTCCTCGGCACCGGGTTCGCCGAGGTGCGCCCCCGTCATCTGCCCGGCGGCCTGGTCGAGGTGGACCCGGTGCGGCTGTACGACTCGGTGGTGGAGGCCGGCCGGCGCGCGCTCGCCGAGGCCGGTGAGGACGTCGTCGCGCTCGGCCTCGCCAACCAGGGCGAGACCGTCCTCGCCTGGGATCCGGGCACCGGCCGCCCGCTGACCGACGCCCTGGTGTGGCAGGACCGCCGGGCCGAGACCGTGTGCGCCGAACTCACCGGGCACGCCGAGGAACTGCGGGAGCTGACCGGCCTTCCCCTCGATCCGTACTTCGCCGCGCCGAAGATGGCCTGGATCCGCCGCCACCTCACCCGCGACGGCGTCGTCACCACCTCCGACGCCTGGCTGGTCCACCGCCTCACCGGCGCCTTCGCCACCGACGCCGCCACCGCCGGCCGTACCCAGCTGCTCGACCTGGACCGCGCCGAGTGGTCCCCGCGCGCCCTGGACCTCTACGGCCTGGCCGGCGAACGCCTCCCCGAGGTGACCGACACCGCGCAACAGGTCGGCACCACACGCGCGTTCGGCGCCGAGATCCCGCTCACCGGACTGATCGTCGACCAGCAGGCCGCCCTGCTCGCCCAGCGCGTCACCGGGCCCGGCGCCGCCAAGTGCACCTACGGCACCGGCGCGTTCCTGCTCGCTCACAGCGGGGACCGCCCCCGGCGCGGCGCCTCCGGCCTGGTCAGCTGCGTGGCCTGGCGGCTCGCCGGACACACCAGCTACTGCCTGGACGGCCAGGTCTACACCGCCGCCTCCGCCGTCCGCTGGCTCACCGACCTCGGTGTCCTCTCCGCCGCCGCCGACCTCGACGCGGTCGGCGGCACCGTCCCCGACAGCGGCGGGGTCACCTTCGTCCCGGCCCTCGCCGGGCTCGCCGCCCCCTGGTGGCGCGGCGACCTGCGCGGCTCCCTCACCGGCCTCGGCCTCGACACCACCGCCGGCCACCTGGTGCGCGCCCTGTGCGAGGGCATCGCCGCCCAGGTCGCCGAACTCGCCGAGGCCGCCGCCGGCGACCTGGGCGCGCCCCTGACCACACTCCGCGTCGACGGCGGCCTCACCCGCTCCGCGCTTCTCATGCAGACCCAGGCCGACCTGCTGCAACGCCCCGTCGAGGTGTCCGCGCTGCCCGACGCCACCGCGCTCGGCGCCGCCGCCCTCGCCCGACTCGGCGCCGACCCGGGGCTGAGCGTCGCGGACGCCCTGCCCGACGGGAAACCCGCCGCCGTGTACGAGCCCCGCATCCCGGCCGACCAGGCCGCCGAACGCCGCGCCGGCTTCCGCGCCGCCGTCGCGGCCCTCCTCGACGCGTGACCGTCACCGCGGCCGGGCCGCTGCCCACGACGCCGTACGACGTGGCGATCGTCGGCGCCGGCGTCGTCGGCTGCGCCATCGCCCGCGAACTCGCCCGCCGGCCCCGGCTGCGCATCGCCCTGGTCGAGGCCCAGGACGACGTCGGCCAGGGCACCTCCAAGGCCAACACCGCGATCCTGCACACCGGTTTCGACGCGACCCCGGGCACCCTGGAGGCCCGCCTGGTCCGCGAGGGGTACGCGCTCCTCGGCGCGTACGCCGCCGAGACCGGCATCCCCGTCGAACGGGTCGGCGCGCTGCTGGTCGCCTGGGACGAGGAACAGCGCGCCGCACTGCCCCGGCTGGCCGAGAAGGCCCAGCGCAACGCGTACCACGACACCACCCTGCTGGGCCCCGACGAGCTGTGCGCCCGCGAACCCCACCTCGGCCCCGGCGCGCTCGGCGCCCTGCACGTCCCCGGCGAGAGCATCATCTGCCCCTGGACGACGACCCTCGCGTACGCCACCCAGGCCGTCCGCTCCGGAATCGACCTGCACCTCAACACCGCCGTGCGCCAGGTCAGTTCGGCGGACGGGCACCTGCTGACCACCAGCCGGGGCACCCTGCGCGCCCGCCACCTGGTCAACGCGGCCGGACTGCACGCCGACACCCTGGACCGCGCCCTCGGCCACGAGGACTTCACCGTCACGCCGCGCCGCGGCCAGCTCCTGGTCTACGACAAGCTCGCCCGCCCCCTCGTCCGGCACATCCTGCTGCCCGTGCCGACCGCCCTCGGCAAGGGCGTCCTCGTCGCCCCCACCGTCCACGGCAACGTCCTGCTCGGCCCCACCGCCGAGGACCTGCGCGACAAAGGGGCCACCGGATCCACCGCCGACGGACTGGCCGCGCTCCGGGACAAGGGCCGCCGCGTCCTGCCCGCCCTGCTGGAGGAGGAGGTCACCGCCGTGTACGCCGGGCTGCGCGCGGCCACCGGGCACGAGGACTACCGCATCACCGCGCACCCCGGGCAGGCGTACGTCACCGTCGGCGGCATCCGCTCCACCGGCCTGACCGCGTCCCTGGCCATCGCCGCCCACGTCACCGGCCTGCTGGCCGACGGCGGCCTCGACCTCGGCCCGGTACGGGAACCGGAGCCGGTGACCATGCCGAACCTCGGCGAGGCCTTCCCGCGCCCCTACCAGCGGCCCGACCTCATCGCCGCCGACCCCGAGTACGGCACCCTCGTCTGCCACTGCGAGCGCGTCTCCCGCGGGGAGATCCGCGACGCCCTCGCCAGTACCGTCCCGCCCCGCGGCCTGGACGGCCTGCGCCGCCGCACCCGCGCCCGGGCCGGGCGCTGCCAGGGCTTCTACTGCGGAGCGGCGGTACGGGAGTTGTTCGAGCGGGGGGCGAGGCCATGACGGCCCCGCGTCACGTGGACGTCCTCGTCGTCGGTGCCGGGCCCGCCGGGCTCGCCGCCGCCGCGCGGCTGGCCGCCGCCGGTGCCGGGCGGGTGGAGGTGCTGGAGCGGGAGACACAACCCGGCGGAGTGCCCCGGACGTGCGCGCACGGCGGCTTCGGCACCTGGACGCACCCGCTGACCGGCCCCGGGTACGCCCGCCTGCTCACACAGGCCGCCGAGCGCGCGGGCGCCACCGTCCGGACCGGCGTGACGGCGCTGGACTGGGCGTACACGGGCCCCGTGCTCACCGCCGTCGGACCCGAAGGCCCGGAGACCGTCGCGGCACGGGCGGTCGTCCTCGCCACCGGCGCTCGCGAACGCCCCCGCTCCGCCCGCCTGGTGCCCGGCACCCGCCCCGCCGGCGTCTACACCACCGGCGAAATCCAGCGGGCGGTCCACCTGTTCGGGCAGCACATCGGCACCCGCGCGGTCGTCGTCGGCGCGACGGACGTCTCCTACGCGGCGGCCGGCACCGTCCGCGCGGCCGGCGCCGAGGTCGTCGCCCTCGTCACGGATCACCCGCGCGCCCAGACCGGCCGCGCCCGCGCCCGGGCGGCCCGGCTGCGCCACGGCGTCCCGCTGCTGACCGGCACCACCGTCACCGAACTCCTCGGCCACGGACGCCTGTCCGGCGTCCGCGTCCGCCACCGGGACGGCCGTACGACCGTCCTCCCCTGTGACACCGTGGTCTTCACCGGTGATTTCGTCCCCGACCACGAACTGGCCCGGCGCGGCGGCCTCACTCTGGACCCCGGCACCCGCGGCCCCGCCGTCGCCGGCTCCCTGCACACCTCGCGCCACGGTGTCTTCGCCGCCGGCAACGTCCTGCACGCCGTGGAACCCGCCGGCACGGCCGCCCGCGAGGGCGCCCGGGCGGCCGGCGCGGTACTGGACTTCCTGGCGGGCGCGCCCTGGCCGGCCCCGGGCGTACCCCTGACCGTCGAGCCACCGCTGCGCTGGATCGCCCCGAACCGCGTCACCCCGGCCGTCCCGCCCGCCCCCCACGTCCTGCGCACCGGCGTCCTGCTGCACCGCCCGGTCCTGTACGTCCGCCAGGACGGCCGCCTCCTGCACCACGAGCGCCTGGGCACCGCCCTGCCCGACCGCACCCTGACCCTCACCGCCCGCTGGCACGGCCGCGTCGACCCCGAGGGCGGCGAGGTACGGGTGAGCACCCGCTGAGCGCGGGGCTGCCGCAGGAGCGGCGGTTCACGAGTCCGCGAACGACCCGTGCCGCCCGGCACCCGACGCGAACCGGGCGGCGCCCTCCGCGCTTTCGGCCAGCACGCCCATGCCCCACCGGAGTTCGCCGCGCAGCGCCGTCTCCACGTCCTGCCCCTCCTGGTCCAGGACCGACGCCCGGTCACCGCGCAGGCACGCCTGCGGGAAGCGGGCGATCCGTGCCGCCAGCGCCTCCGCCTCCGCGCGCGCCTGTCCGGTGGGGACCAGCCGGTTCGCCAGACCCATCTCGTACGCCTCGCGGGCCGGGACCGGGCGGCCGGTGAGGATCATGTCCAGGGCCCGGCCGGTGCCGATCAGCCGGGGCAGCCGTACCGTGCCGCCGTCGATCAGGGGCACGCCCCAGCGGCGGCAGAACACCCCGAACACCGCGTCCTCCTCGGCGACCCGCAGATCGCACCACAGGGCGAGTTCGAGGCCGCCCGCGACCGCGTGCCCGGCCACCGCCGCGATCACCGGCTTGGACAGCCGCATGCGCGTCGGACCCATCGGCCCGTCGCCGTCCTCCGCCACCCGGTTGCCGCGCTCCGTGCCGATCGCCTTCAGGTCCGCACCCGCGCAGAAAGTGCCGCCCTCGCCCCACAGCACCGCCACCCGGGCGCCGTCGTCCGCCTGGAACGCCCGGAAGGCGGCGGCCAGTTCGGCGGCCGTCGGCCCGTCCACCGCGTTGCGGGCCTCCGGCCGGGACAGGACGACCGTGGTGACGTGCTCCTGCCGTTCGATCCGCACCGGCATGCGACAACCTCCTTGATCGGCCCCGGTGTCCGGGGCGGGACGGTGATCCGTCCGCAGCCTGGCAGCCGTCCCCGGGTCAGGGGGTGACCGTGAGCACGATCTTGCCGGTGGTGCGGCCGGTCTCGCCGTACGCGTGGGCCTTGGCGACCTCCTCCAGCGGGAAGACCCGCTCCACGAGCACGCGCAGCCGGCCCGCCTCGACCAGGGAGGCGATCCCGCGCAGACCCGCGTGATCCGGCTCGACCAGCATGAACACGGCCCGCACCCCGGCCGCCTCGGCCGCCTCGGCCACCGAGGTGTCGTCCGGCGCGAGCAGCCCGACCAGCGTGCCGCCGGGCCGGAGCGTGCGCAGCGACCGGGCGAAGCTCGCGCCGCCGAGGGCGTCCACGACGACGTCGACGTCCCGGACGGTCCCGGCGACGTCCTGCACGCGGTAGTCGATCACCTCGTCGGCCCCCAGCGACCGCACCAGCTCGTGCTTGCCGGCGCTTGCCGTACCGATGACGTACGCGCCGCGGGCCTTGGCGATCTGCACCGCCAGATGGCCGACCCCGCCGGCCGCGGCGTGGATCAGGACCCGCCCGCCGGGCTGGACGTCGGCGGTGTCCACCAGGGCCTGCCACGCGGTCAGCGCGGCCAGCGGCAGCGCGCCCGCCTCGACCGGGGTGAGGCCGCGCGGGCTCGGCGCGAAGTGCCGGGCGGGGGCGACGACGTACTCGGCGTAGGCGCCCGCCTGGTGCGGGAAGCGCGGCATGCCGAACACCTCGTCACCGGGCCGGAACAGCGTCACTCCGGCGCCGACCGCCTCGACCACCCCGGCCACGTCGGAACCGAGCCGGAACGGCAGCGGCGAGCCGTCCGCGAACACGCCCCGCGCGCGGATCTTCCAGTCGGCCGGGTTCACCCCCGCCGCGCGCACCCGCACCAGGATCTCGCCCGGGCCGGGCTCCGGCCGGGGCACCTCGACGATCTGCAGGACCTCCGGCGGTCCGGCGGCCTCCTGGGAGACGGCGCGCATGGTCGGGGGGAGGAGGGTGGGCTCGGGCATGAGGAGGTTCTCCTTCTCGTGAGGGAATCGGCTGGGTGCGTGCCGGATCGTCAGGCGCCCGCCCAGGCTCTCCCGCCGGCCCGCCGCCCAGTAGTGGCCCGTTGGCCAGGGAATGAAAAGATCGGGTCATGCATCGAGTCGGTGTCCTGGCCCTGGACGGCGTTCTGCCCTTCGAACTCGGCATCCCCGAGCGGATCTTCGGCACGGCCCGTGACGCCGACGGCGGCCGGCTCTACTCCGTGACCACGTGCAGCGTGGACGGCCGCCCCGTCCGCACCCAGGCCGACTACCGGCTCACCGTCGCTCACGACGCCTCCCTGCTGACCACGGTGGACACCATCGTCGTCCCGCCGTCGCACGCGCTCGGCCCCATCCGCGAGGAGGGCCGCCTCCCCGGCCCGCTGCGTGAGGCGCTGGCCGCCCTCCGGCCGGGCACCCGGATCGTCGCGATCTGCACCGGTACGTACGTGCTGGCCGCCGCCGGACTGCTCGACGGCCGCCCCGCCACGACCCACTGGCGCGAGGCCGACCGCCTCCAGCGCATGTTCACCACCGTGCGCGTCGACCCCGACGTCCTCTTCGTCGACGACGGTGACATCCTGACCTCCGCCGGGGTCGCCGCCGGTATCGACCTGTGCCTGCACATCGTCCGCCGCGACCACGGCAGCGGCATCGCCAACGAGGTCGCCCGCCTCTGCCTGGTGCCGCCGTGGCGCGACGGCGGCCAGGCCCAGTACATCCGGCGGCCCGTGCCCGACCCCACCGCGTCCGGCACCGCCCGCACCCAGGCCTGGGCGCTGGAGCGCCTCGGCGAGCCGATCACCCTGGCGGACATGGCGGCGCACGCTCACGTCAGCGTCCGCACCTTCACGCGCCGGTTCCGCGAGGAGACCGGCACCAGCCCGGCCCGCTGGCTCGCCCTCCGGCGCGTCGACCTGGCCCGGCAACTGCTGGAGACCACGGACTGGCCCGTCGAACGGGTCGCCGCCGAGGCCGGTTTCGGCAGCGGGGTCTCGCTGCGGCAGCACCTGCACGCGACCGTCGGCGTCACCCCGCAGGCGTACCGCCGTACCTTCCGCCCGGTACCCGACGACAGGGTCACGCCGGTCGGATGACCTCCAGCCGCACCAGCGCGCCCGGCACCAGCGGCAGCCACACGGTGATGACCCGGCAGGCCAGCACCACGGCCGTGGTGCTGGCCTGCCGGGTCATCA
>NZ_JBFATL010000049.1:56972-60309 GCF_040678315.1 Streptomyces sp. NPDC052721
GCCCCCGCCGGCCCAGCCCGGGGGCGGCCGCCCCCCCCCGCCCCCCCGGGGGGGGGGGCCCCCCCCCCGCGACCAGGGCCACGATCAGCGCCGCCTCCCCGGGCCCCAGCCCGCCGGGCGTGGGCACCAGGGCACCGCGACCGTCCCGGCGAGGCGGGCCGGCACCATGTGCGCGGGAGGCACCGGCAGCCGCAGCGCCTGCCCGACGGCCGCGAGCCCGGCCGCCTGGAGCGCGGGGAAGGCCGGCGAGCCGCCCCACAGCGCGAGGACGCGGGCCGGCCGGGTGTGCACCGGCCGGGTCTCGTCCAGGGCGTCCCGCGCGAACACGGACACGCGCGTGCGCAGCGGTCGTACGAGCGCCGCCACGGCCCCCGCCACGGCCGGCAGGCCCGCCGCGCCCAGCAGCAGCGGGAGCGCCGAGCCGTCCGGCAGCAGGGGGCCGGGCCGCAGCGCGTCCGCGAACGCGAACAGCGGCGCGGCCGGCGGCCCGAGCCGGCCCACGCACTCCGCCGGCGGATACAGGGCGAGCGCGGCCGAGGCACGCGTCGGCGGCACCGCGCACACGGTCATGAAGCGCAGGTTCACGGCGCCCGCGCCGAGCCCGGTCGGCAGCGGATGGCTGGCCGCGCCCGCCGCGAACCGGGTGGCCGGCACCCGCCCCTTCGGCAGCGGCCGCGGCACCGCGCCCTGCCGGGTGACGGCGGCGGCCACGGCGACGAGCACGAGCGGCACCAGGCACAGCACCTGGCGCACCGGGAGGCGCCGGGGCACGCGCGGACGGGGGAGGGGGACGGCAGACACATCCGCACAGGTTCTCCGGGGCACCCCGACAGCGGGTGAACCGTCGCGGACATTGACCTCAACGAGCCTTGAGGTTCTACGGTCTCTTCCATGAGCATGGAGACCACCGCCTGGACGCAGCTGCACAGCGTGATGAACGCGCAGTCCGAGCGTCGCCCCTTCGCCCGCGCCACCCTGCGCCGCATCGCCGCCTTCGCCCGCCCGCACCGCGCCGGCATCGTCCGGTTCGTGCTGCTCGGGGTGGTGACCGCCCTGCTCGCCGTCGCGACCCCCGTGCTCGCCGGCCGCGTCGTCGACGCGATCGTGGCGGGGCACGACTCCGGCACGGTGGTCCGGCTCTCCCTGCTCATCGCGCTCGTGGCGCTCGCGGAGGCGGGGCTCGGCATCCTCGGCCGCCGCCTGTCGTCGACGCTCGGGGAGGGACTCATCCTCGACCTCAGAACGGCTGTGTTCGATCATGTGCAGCGCATGCCCGTCGCGTTCTTCACACGTACACGTACGGGCGCGCTGGTCAGCCGTCTCAACAACGACGTGATCGGCGCCCAGCGGGCCTTCGCCAACACCCTCTCCGGCGTCGTCAGCAACCTGGTCACCCTGCTGCTCACGCTCGCCGTGATGCTCACCCTGTCCTGGCAGATCACCCTGCTCGCGCTCGTCCTCCTGCCGGTGTTCGTGCTGCCCGCCCGCCGCATGGGCAGCCGGATGGCCCGCATGCAGCGCGAGGCGGCGGCGCTGAACGCGGCCATGGGCACCCGGATGACCGAGCGGTTCTCCGCCCCCGGCGCCACCCTGGTCAAGCTGTTCGGGCGTCCGGAGGAGGAGTCGGCGGAGTTCGCGGCGCGGGCCGCCCAGGTCCGGGACATCGGCGTGCGCACGGCCACGGCCCAGTCGGTCTTCATCACCTCCCTCACCCTCGTCTCCGCCCTCGCCCTGGCCCTCGTCTACGGCCTCGGCGGCTGGTTCGCGCTGCGCGGCACCCTGGAGCCCGGCGCGGTCGTCTCCCTCGCCCTGCTGCTGACCCGCCTGTACGCCCCGCTGACCGCGCTCGCCGGAGCCCGGGTCGAGGTGATGAGCGCGATCGTCAGCTTCGAGCGGGTCTTCGAGGTGCTCGACCTCAAGCCGCTCATCGCCGAGAAGCCGGACGCCCGCGAGGTCCCCGACGGCCCGGTCGCCGTCGAGTTCGACGACGTCCGCTTCTCCTACCCGTCCGCCGACCAGGTCTCCCTCGCCTCCCTGGAGGAGGTCGCCGCGCTCGACACCCGCGGCGGCACCGAGGTGCTGCGCGGCATCTCCTTCCGCGCCGAACCCGGCCGGACCGTCGCCCTCGTCGGCTCCTCCGGCGCCGGCAAGTCGACCATCGCCCAGCTCCTGCCGCGCCTGTACGACGTCGACGCGGGCGCGGTGCGCATCGGCGGGGTCGACGTCCGCGACCTCACCTTCGCCTCCCTGCGGGCCACGCTCGGCATGGTCACCCAGGACGGCCACCTCTTCCACGACACCGTCCGCGCCAACCTGCTGCTGGCCCGCCCGGACGCGGGTGACGACGAGCTGTGGGACGCCCTCGGCCGCGCCCGCCTCGCCGACGTCGTCCGGTCCCTGCCCGACGGACTGGACACGGTCGTCGGCGAGCGCGGCTACCGGCTCTCCGGCGGCGAACGCCAGCGCATGACCATCGCCCGGCTGCTGCTCGCCCGACAGCGGGTGGTCATCCTGGACGAGGCCACCGCCCACCTGGACAACACCTCCGAGGCGGCCGTCCAGGAGGCGCTCACGGAGGCCCTGGAGGGCCGCACCGCCGTGGTCATCGCCCACCGCCTGTCCACGGTCCGCGCCGCCGACCAGATCCTGGTCGTGGAGTCCGGCCGCATCGTGGAACGCGGCACGCACGAGGAACTGCTGGCGGCGGAGGGCCGGTACGCCGAGCTGTACCGGACGCAGTTCGCGGGACGCGGCGGGCCCGCGGAGGCGGCGGCGCCGGAGACGGTCGCGCCGGGGGCCGTGGAGGCGGGGGTGCCGACGGTGGGGTGAGGGCGCGCCCGGAGTGCCGCGCGACGGCTCAGGCGGGGTGACGGCGGAAGAGAGGTGACGGCGGTCGGGTCAGGCCGGGGTGTCCGGCCGTCTCACCGCCCACCAGGGCGCACCCGGCCGGCACACAGCCCACAGGCCCGCCGGTCACACCACAGGCGTCCCCGCCCCGGTGCGCGTCACCGTCGCGCAGGCGCGGCAGGCGGCGCCATGCCGGAACAGCCACCGCAGAGCCCTGGAAGAGGTTCGCGCGGGGCCGCCCGGCCGAGGGCGAGGACGAGGTCCAGCCGGGTCACCGGATCGTCCTCCGCCCGCCGGCGCCGCAGCAGCGCGGGCAGGGTCAGCTCACCCGGGCTGGTGCAGGACCCCACCACGTCGGCGGCGGCGCGCCGGACCACGGGTCGGGATCGTCCAGCAGGGCTAGGCCCTGTCGTCAAACTCCCGTCTGCCGCGCGACGCCATGCACGCACTCTCGCCGCACCGGGCCCCGACCCAAGTACATCCAGTACGA
>NZ_JBFATL010000050.1:0-59748 GCF_040678315.1 Streptomyces sp. NPDC052721
AGGGCGGCGCCCCCCCGGCCCAGTGCCGGGGGCGCGCCGCCGTCTGCAGGCGCTCCGGCAGCAGCGCCATCGCGCCGCCGCCGGTCGCGCCGATCAACCGCAGACCCGGGTATTTGTCCAGCCATCCCGCGAACGCGATCATGGCCATGCCCATCGTGACGTCGCCGAAGCGGCCGATCTGCTCCACGAACCCGGTCTCGTCCACCCGTTCCGTGCCGACCGGTTCGGCCGGGGCGTGCACCAGTACCGGCACCCCCGCCTCCGCGGCCAGCGCGAAGAAGGAGTCGGCGCGGGGTGAGCCGAGCAGCTCGCCGTGCACGCTCGACGTGGTGATCAGACCGACGAAGGCCGGGTCCGCGAGGGTCTCCCGGACTCCTTCGAGGTGATCGTCGTCGCCGAACGGGTTGGCGTACACGTAGCCGCGCAACTGGTCCGGGAACCTGCGGATCAGCCCCGACATCCAGGCGTGGAAGCCACGCAGCCGGTCGCGGGGCTGGGCGTAGTTGTCGACGCCCGGCACCCGCGCCATCGCGCCGGCCCCGACGGGGCTGCCGATGATGGTCAGGTCGATCCCGGCCTCGGCGCGGGCGGCGAGCATGCCGTCGACGTCGGTCAGGCTCGGGGGCATGGGGAAGCGTTCGGCCGCTTCCGGTGGGGACAGATGCCCGTGGATGTCGATGATCACGTGTCGGTTTCCGGTTTCGGTGCGAGTGCGCGGGTGACCGCGGCACAGTCCTGGTCGCCCAGTCCTTGCTCGGTGGCGCGGACGTGGGTCTCCGCCGCGGCGGTCGCCAACGGCAGACTCAGGCCGACTGTCGCTGCCTGCTTGGAAGCGAGCATGAGGTCTTTCGCCATCAGCCGCAGCCGGAAGTCCGGCTCGTCGAAGCGGCCGGAGGCCAGGCGCCGGGACTTGAACGCCATGACCGGCGAGGCGAAGCCGCTGCCCGCGATGGTCTTGAGGACCAGCTGCCGGTCGAGGCCGCAGGCGTCCGCCAGTTCGGTGGCCTCGGCCAGGGCCTGCACCTCTATGCCCATCAGCAGGTTGAGGAGCAGTTTCATCCGCATGCCGGACCCGAGTGCGCCCAGATGGACGACCTCCTTGCTCAAGGTGTCCAGCAGCGGACGGGCGGCGTCGAAGACACGCTTCTCGCCGCCGGCGAACAGCCGCAGCTCTCCGTCGCGGGCGTGGTCGCGGTTGCCGAGCATGCCGACGTCCAGGACCGAGGGCGCCTCACCGGCGATCTGCACGACCTCGTCGGGGGCGACGGTGCTGGCGCAGATCAGGACGCCGGGGTACGGGCCGTCGGCCAGCACGCCGTGCGGCCCGTGCAGCACGGCGCCGAGGGCCTCGCCGTCGGCCACGACGCAGAGGGCGGCGCTCGTGCCCGCGACGGCGTCGGCGGGGTGGGCGGCGGCGTGGGCGCCCGCCTCGGCGAGTGGCGCGGTGCGCCGCGGGTTACGGTTCCAGACCCGGACCGGTATCCCCTGGTCGAGGAGGCGACCGGCCAGGCCGGCGCCCATCGTGCCGAGGCCGAGTACGGCGACGGGGCCGTTGACGCTGCCCGTCATGCGGACACCCCCTTGGTCTCCTTGATCACCCGGAACCGCATCGACTGCCGCTGGTCGACCCACTGGCGCAGCGGGGCCACCAGCTCCTGGTGCTCCTCGCTCTGCTGCCAGGCGAAGAAGTCCTCGGCCGACCGCCACTCGCTGGTGATCACCCACTGGCGGGAGTCGTCGACGGGCTCTCCGAGCCGCTCGACGATGTGGCCGGGGGTGTTGGACACGGACTTCCGGAGGTGCTCGTACAGATCCAGGAAGCCCTGCTCGCCGCCCTCGACCACGCGGACAGCGAAGACGACGTTCAGCTTCCCGGCCGACAGGCCGTTGTGGTTGGTGCCCATGTGTCTCCTCCTGAGTGAGATCCGGCAGGACACGACACCAACGGACTCATGTCCCTCGTACGGCTGCAACTCCGAACGGGGGAGAGGCCGGTCGGCACAAGGGGTTCACGTTCCGTCATTAGTCATTTCGAGTGACTGACGGCGTTCCGGCCGACGGGTGACCCTCCGTACGGCGGCCGGGTGACGGCGTCGCCGGAGATGAAAGGATGATCACCTTCTGAGGTGACACCGGGGCGGACCTCCCCGGGAGGGGAGTGGCGCGGCGTGCCCGACAGGCCGGCGGAAGAAGCGGCAGGCGAGGCGGCGAAGGGAACCGGTGCGGCGCCGTGCCGGGTCGTGGTGTGCCGGGACTGCTGCTGCGGCAGTCCCAAGGTGACCGGCGTCGATCACGCGGCGCAGACCGCGCGGCTGCGGGCCGAGGTGCCTGTGCGTGTCTCCGACTGCCTCGACGTCTGCGACCAGGCCAACGTCATCGTCGTACAGCCCTCGGCCGCCGGCCGGGCCGCCGGCGCGCGGCCGGTCTGGCTGGGGCTCGTCAACGACCCGGACGCGACCGAGGACATCGTCACCTGGGTGCGCGCCGGCGGCCCGGGCGTGGCTCCCCTGCCGGACATCCTCGACCTGTACGCCTTCGCACCGCCCCGGCGGCGCGCGGATCCCTGAGACCCGGGCCGTGCGCAGTCCGGTCCTGGCATGGCGCAGACCGCCGCCCGGCCGACAGCCGCCCCTCCCGCCGTCCCCGCAAGCTGCCGCTGAAGGCGATGGCTCCCCGGGGCGGTCCTCTTCGGCCTCCTCATGCTGACCCTGCCTGCTTCGTGGGCGCCGAACAGGGCGCCCCTCGGTGTTCAACGGCACGGACCGCCGCGCCGGACGGCCCGGTGCCCACCGGCCGTCTGCCGGCCGCCTTCTGGACGTACGCGGCGTTCACCGCCACCACGACGGCCGGCTTCACCACCTTCGGTGTGCTGTCGTACCACCTCGTCCAACGGCACCTGCTGACGACGGCGTGGGTGCCGGTGCTGTACGCGGCGGCCATGGCCGTGGACGCGGTGGCTGCCCTCGCCACCGGCTGGCTCTACGACCGGACCGGCCCGCGGGTGCTGGCGGTGCTGCCCGTGCTGGCCGCCGCCGTACCGGCACTGGCGTTCACGCACACCGTCACCCCCGCCGTGGCCGGATCGCTGGTGTGGGGCGCGGCGACGGGCATCCAGGAGTCCACGCTCCGGGCGACCGTCGCGGACCTGGTGCCCTCGCCGCGCCGGGCGATGGCGTACGGCGTCTTCGCCGGGGTGGTGGGCGGTGCGAGCCTGGTGGGCGGCGCGCTGACCGGTGCCCTGTACGGCTACTCGGTCCCGCTCCTGATCACGGTGGTCACCGCGGTCCAGGCCCTCGCGCTCCTCCTGCTCGCCGTCATGCGAGGGTCGGACGACCGGAGGGCCGGGCCGCACGGACGACAGGGCCTAGGAGGCCTGGGCCTTGTCGTACAGGGCCTTGACCACGTCGCCGAAGTACGGGCCGAACATCCGGTTGGGCAGGAACGTGTAGCCGAAGCTGTTCACGGAGACCTGCAGACCGGTGCCGGTCGCCTCGCTGAAGCCGGTGAACCAGGGGCCGCCGCTGGAGCCGCCCGTCATGTCGCACCCGAGGCTGTGGTCCTGCGAGAAGAGGAAGTCCTTGGAGCTGTTGCCACTGCAATAGATCAGCTTCGTGCCGTCGTACGGCGAGGCGGCGGGGAAGCCGAAGGAGTACATCGGCTTGTTGTAGCCGCCGTTGAACTGGATGCCCTGGGCGCCGACGACCGAGGTGAGCGTCCTGCCGTTCAGGGGGCTGACGACCGCGGCGCCGACGTCGTAGTTGATGTCCTCGCTCGCCTCCCACTGCGGTGTCGTGAGCGTCCTCGCCGCGGTCCACCGGCCGTAGGGCGCGTTGCCGTTGTCGTAGCCCGGCACGAAGACCCAGTTGGTGTGCCAGCTGCCCTGGTACTTCACGCAGTGCCCGGCCGTGATGACCGTGCTGGCGTTCTGACTGGTCACGGCGTTGCCGGTGCAGGAGGCGGTGCGTCCCTGGAAGGTGAAGAACACCCGGCCGGACGTGGTGGCGACGGCGCCGCCACCGGCCCAGGGGCCACCTGCCTGTGGGAAGGAGGCGAGCGCGGCGGTGGGGGCGACGGTGGTCGGACTCCCGTGGGGCTTGGGGGCCTTGAGGCTCTTGGCGGTCCGCTCGGGCAGCAGCAGGTCGAGGGGGGTGGCGCCGCGCATGCGCGCGGCGGTCCAGAAGGCGCGGGCCTTGTGCTGTTCGGCCGTCGAGGCGGTGTGGGCCGGGGCCGTCGGACCGGAGGGCGTCGGGGCCGGTGCGGCACCGGCGGTCCCGGCCTGGACGAGGCCGCCGGTGAACAGGGCTCCGACGGCCAACAGAATGCCCGCGGCAGTGCGATGGCGTCTCACGCAGGTCTCCTTCTGCCGTGCCCGGACCGGTCGGGTCCGGGCAGGGTGGGGGAACGAAGAACGGTGCGGACGGACGTGCGTGAGCAGGGTGCCACGGGGATCACGGATTGTCAGGAGCGCGTAAAAGCCGTTCCGCTGCAGGGAGTTCAGCGGCCCCGGCCGTGCAGCAGGAGGTCGGCGACCACCGGGCGGTGGTCGGAGGCCGTGGTATCGGACTCGCGCGTGCCCGTGACGGTGACGTCCGGTGAGACCGTCACGAGGTCGATGCGCTTGACCGGGTGCACCGCCGGATAGGTCTTGCCGCCGCTCGGCGCCGCATCGGCCAACGGCCCCCACAGCCGGGCCAGTTCAGGAGCGTCCGGCTCGGCGTTGAAGTCGCCGAGGAGCACCTTCGGGCCGGAGTCCTCGGCCAGGATGCCCAGCATGTCGTCGACCTGGGCGCGCCGGAGCGACGGGTCCGCGCGGTAGTCCAGGTGGGTCGCGTACACGTGCACCAAGGTGCCCCGGACCTTGACCGCCACCTCGGCGAAGCCCGGCGCGGGGGCCGGCACAGGGTCGGGCGTCTGGGTGGACAGCCGGGTGATCTCGTGGTTCCACGCGCCCCGCACCGGACAGCGGCTCAGTATCGCGACGCCGTACTGCCGCCGTTCCCCACCGGGCGTGGCCGGCGGGAGGTCGTAGACCGGCGCGAAGAAGACCCGCATCCGAAGCTTTCCGGCCAGTTCCCGGGCCTCGTCGGTGAAGTCGCTCCGGGCGCCCCAGTGCACGTCGACCTCCTGGAGTGCGATCACGTCGGCGTCCAGGTCCCGGATCGCCGTCGCCGTGCGGTCGAGGTCGAAGACGTTGTCCTGGCCGGCTCCGGCGTGGATGTTGTACGTGGCCACGCGCAACGGCACACGGGACGCGGCCGGTTCGACGCCGGTCACCCGGTCCGCCGCGGTCGCGCCGGGGGACGCGGCGCCGAGCGCGGCGGTGGCGGCGCACACGGCGGCCAGTACGTGGAGAACGGCGCGTCGGGGATTGCGGTCCACTGAATCCTCCAGAGGTGATCCTCGTAGGTCGGCCGGGCGGTGTTCCGCCTCAACACGTCGGTGCGGGCGCCGGGTCGCCCTGGCGGGTGAAGGCCGCCAGTGATGAACGCCGTGGAGGCCGAGGCGTGCGGCCTCGTGGCGGAGCGGCTCGTCCAGGTCGAACGGGAGCCGGCGATGGGGGCCGGGCATCCACGGCTGGGCGGCGCGCGCAGACAGGCGTGCATCCTGGCGACCCGGGCCCGTTCGGGCGCGTCCGGTGGCAGTGCGTGGCGCGACCGCAGAGTCAGGTCGCCGCCGGCCGCTCCGCCGTCGGCGGCCCGGCGCGGCAGCGCCGCTGCCCGCGGGTCCCGTCGCAGCTCCTCGTACGGGTGGTCGCCGGTCCCGGACCGCAGGGTGGTGAACAGCCGGAGCAGGATGCGGGTGAAGGCCGCCGTGCCGCGCGCACCGGCGAGGGCCACCAGGCCGCGTACGGCGTCGAGCAGCGCGGTCTCGGGGTCGTCCACGGCGTCGACGGCCGGTCCGCCACCGGACGCGGCTGTGTCCGCGTCTGCGCCTGCATCTGCCCCGCCGGCGGCGCCGCGGTGGCGGCCGGGGTGTGGCACGGCGTGTCGAACAGGGCCGTGCCGGGAGCCGGTATCCGCTCGATGACCCGCTTGACGTCCGCGGTCCGCTGCTGGAACCCCGCGTCGATCGGGGCCGCCGCGATCCGGCCGACGATCTCCTTGGCCTCGCCGAGATCCCGGCGCACCGACTCGGTCAGCAGACCCTCCCCGTGACCGGGGCTGAGCAGCACGTTCCGCACCGTGCCGGTACCGTCGGCGCGGGGCAGGGCCCAGGGCGCGAGCAGGAAGACCAGCACCATGCGGGCCGCTGCGACGAGCAGGTGGTCCTGCGGCCCCTGCCGGTCCGCCCACCGCGGGCGCCGTAACGCCTCCGCCCGGTCCTCCGCGCCGGAACCGGACGGCACGCGGTCACCCCTGCTCGGGCCGCGCATGCCGAGCACGGGACCCACGAGGACGAGGACGAGGACGACGGAGAGGTCCTCCCCGTGTTCCCTCAACGCGGCCTCGACGCCGGTCACCCGGTCGATCACCGGACTCCACGCCTCGGCGGGCTCCCGGCCCGTCGCTGCGTGCGGCAACCGGTCAGCCTCCTGGAGCGCTTCGGCCCGTGCCTGCTGCCGTCCCGCCGGCCCGCCGCCGTCCCCGTCCCGCCGTACCCCGCCGACCATCGGCCCCCCGCCGCCCGCCTGCCTCGTCCCGGCATGATGCCTGTCCGGGGGCCGCTTGACCACCGGGCCGTCCGTAGCCGCACCTGACGGCCCGGTCTCCGGCCGGGCCGGTACCGCAGCGCGGGCCCACGCCGGCGTCGCTCATGTCTTCGCCGTCCCCGGCAAGGCCGGATACCGGCCGTTTCTGGGTACACGCGAGGTAGGGATCAGGCGCTCAGGCAGAGGGCGATGGGTATGGACGAGGTTGCCCGGACCGGGGACCGGCGGACGGACCGTGCCGGACCCGTCATGGCCTCGGCCGCGTACGAGGGCACCCCCGCCGACATCGCGGCGGCCCGTGACCTGGCGCGCGCGTTCCTGACCCGGGTGCAGGCCGATCATGGCCTGCCGGTGTCGGAGCGGGCGATGGGCGTGGTCCGGCTGGTGGTCAGCGAGCTGGTCACCAACGCCTGTAAACACGCGTCGGGGCCGTGCCTGGTCGATCTGGAGCTGTCCGGGGACAGCGTCGGGATCACGGTCTGGGACACCGCGCCGGTGCTGCCGGTGGCCAAGGCCGCCGATCCGGGCCGGGTGGGGCAGCATGGCCTTGAGATCGTGATGGCCGTGTGCCAGGGCTTCGAGGTGCACCGGGAACCGGTCGGCAAGCGGATCACCGCGTCCGTGATGCTGGCGGACGACCCCGGGGGAGACGTGGCCGGCCGCTCGCCGGGGTGAGGACCGGTGCGCGGCCGCCGGCCTCGTCCCCGGTGGCTCCCACGGGCCACGGCGCGTGCTCCGACCGAGTGGCAGAGGAGAAACGGCGTATGGGTGGAACGGACGTCTCCCGGCCCGGCCGGGGCCGGCCCCTGGCCGGTGTCGGCGCGTCGCCCACAGGCCTGCTCGATCTGCTGAGCGTCGCCGCGGTGGTGCTGGACACGAACGGGCGCGTGGTCTTCTGGAGCCCCCAGGCGGAGGAACTGTTCGGTTACACCGCGGACGAGGCGCTGGGCCGGTTCGCGGCGCGGCTGCTGGTCCACCAGGAGCACTGGGACGAGGTGATCGCGCTGTTCGCCGAGGTCATGGAGTCCGGCACCGACTGGGCCGGGGCCTTCCCGGTCCGGCACAAGGACGGCAGTACGCGGCTGGTGGAGTTCCGCAACATGCGGCTGCTCGACGACCTCGGCGACATCTACGCCCTGGGCCTGGCCGTGGACCAGGCGACCGTGGCACGGGTGGAGCGGGGCGTCGCCCTCTCGGCACGCCTGGTCACCCAGTCCCCGATCGGCCTGGCCATCCTGGACCCCGACCTGCGGTACCTGACCGTGAACCCCGCCCTCGAACGCATCCACGGCCGCCCCGCCGCGGAACACCTCGGCCGACGGGTCCGCGACGTCCTGACCTTCCTGGACGGCGAGGCCGTCGAGGGCCGTCTGCGGCAGGTCCTGGAGACCGGCGAGCCGGTCACCGACCGGTACGTCGTGGGCCGTCCCACCGCCGATCCGCAGCGCGAGCACGCCTGGTTGGTGTCGTACCACCGGCTGGAGGACGCCGCCGGCCGGGTGCTCGGCGTGGCCACGTCCGTCATCGACATCACCGAGCGGCACCAAGCGACCATCGCCGCGAACCGGGCCCGGAACCGGCTGGCCCTCATCGCGAACGCCTCCGCCTCGATCGGTACGACCCTCGACGTGGAGCAGACGGCGCACGAACTGGCCGGGGTCGTCGTACCGGACCTGGCCGACGTCGCCTCCGTCCACGTTCTCGACAGCGTCCTGCGCGGGCGCGTCCCGTCCGTCACCGGTCCCGCCCGCTTCCGGGTCGTGGCCGCCGCCGCGGCCCACGCGTCCGAAGCGGCGCACCTGGCCGACCCGCCCGGCAAGGTCGCCACCTACGACAGTGACTGCCCGCTCACCCAGTGCGTGCGCACCCGCCGGCCCGTACTGGTGGCCGAGACCACCCGAGAGGACCTGCGGCACATCGCCCGCACCAGCGAGGCCGCCTCCCTCCCGGAGACGACGGGGGTCCACTCCTACCTGGCCGTGCCGCTCCTGGCCCGCGGAGAGGTCCTGGGAGCCCTCAGCCTCGAACGCGTCGGCACCCCCGCGCCCTTCGACGAAGACGACACGCTGCTCGCCTGCGAGCTGGCCGGCCGCGCCGCGACCTGCATCGACAACGCGCGCTGGTACCAGAGCGCGCGCAACACCGCCCTCACCCTCCAGCGCCGCCTGCTCCCGCAGCTGCCGTCCCGGCTGCCCGGCCTGACGATCGCCTGCCGCTACCTGCCGGCCGGAGCCGTCAGCGAGATCGGCGGTGACTGGTTCGACGCCATGCGCCTGCCGGGGGACAGGACCGCGCTGGTCGTCGGGGACGTGATGGGCAGCGGCATCAACGCCGCCGCCAGCATGGGGCAACTGCGCAGCGCCACCCGCGCGTTCGCCGGGCTCGACCTCGACCCGGCCGAGGTGCTCCGGCAGCTCGATCGTCTCACCGAGGACGTCGAGCACACCATCGCCACCTGCGCCTACTGCCGGTACGACCCCGAGCGGGGCCAGTGCCGCATCAGCCTCGCCGGTCATCTGCCCCCGGCCCTCGTCCGGGCGGGCCGGCCGGCGCAGCTCCTCGACCTTCCGTCCGGCGTGCCGCTGGGTGTCGGCGGCACCGCCTTCGAGACGACGGCGTTCGACTTCCGCCCCGGTGATCAACTCGCTCTCTACACCGATGGCCTGGTCGAAACCCGCAGCGACCCGATCGACGCCCGTCTCGGCACCCTTCTCGAGGCCCTGACCGCGACAGCCGGCCAGGATCTCGCAGAGACCTGCGACCGGGTCCTGGAGAGGCTCCGGCCCCCGGGAGGCGACGACGACGTGGCCCTGCTCGTGGCCCGCGCGGAGGGCTGAAGTCCTCGGCACGCGCCGCCGGCCGGCTGCTGCGCGTCGAGCACGGCGTGCGCGTGCCGGGCGGTCGCCCGGTCCGGGAGCGAGACCGGCGCGGGGAGGGCGTGGAGCCGGAAGACGTACCGGTGGGCGTCGTCGCCGACCGGGGCCGCGGGCCGCCCCCGCCCGGCTCCCCGAAGCCGTGGCGATGCGGTCGGCCGCCCAGTGGCTCTCAGCCGCGGCGACGCCCCCGGCTCGGGGATCGATGCCGGTGACGAGCCAGTGCAGGAAGGTTCCGGACGGTGCGTCCCGGTCCTCGCGCAGCAGGACCGGCTCCGCCCCGCCGTCTGGTACGCCGGACCGGGCCCCCGCACCCCGGACGCGCTCGTGCCGTCAGCCCGCCCATTCCAGCAGGCGCTCGCCCGCCTCCGGTGCCCGCAGCCGGCCGAGGGACTCCTTCTCCAGCCGGCGGACGCGCTCCCGGGTGAGTCCCACCCGGTCGGCCACCTGCTGCAACGTGCGGGGCTGCCCGTCGTGCAGCCCGTACCGCAGGCTGAGGATCATGGCCTCACGGGGTGCCAGCGTGCCCAGGGCGTCCCTCAGCTCCTCGGCGAGCGCCCGGTACTCGGCCACCTCCGGGGCCTGCAGCACGTCGGAGGCGGGGATGAGGTCGCCGACCACGGTCTCGCCGGTGTCGTCCACGGGCGTGTCGAGACTGAGGGTCTGCCGCCCGACACGGCGCAGCCAGACGACGCGCCCCTCGTCGAATCCGCTCTCCCGGGCGACCTCGTCGTCGGTCGGCTCATGGCCGAGGCGCAGGTACAGCCGCCGTTCGGCCTTCGCGAGCTTCTGCAGCTCCTCCACGACGTGCATGGGCAGCCGTACGGCACGGGCGTGCTGGGCCAGGCCCCGTTCTATCGCCTGACGGATCCACCAGGTGGCGTACGTGGAGAACTTGAAGCCCTTGGTGTGGTCGAACTTCTCCACGGCCCGGATGAGGCCGAGGTTGCCCTCCTGGATGACGTCGAGCAGGGGCACGCCCCGGTGCGCGTGCCGCTTGGCGATCGACACCACGAGCCGCAGGTTGGCCCGGATCATGTGGTCCTTGGCGTGCAGGCCCTCCCGTACGGCCGCCTCCAGCTCCCGGCGCCGGTGCGCGGCGAGGTCGCTCTCGGCGGCCTCGGCCCGTTCCAGTTCCCCGGTGGCGTGCACACCGGCCTCGATGCGCCGGGCCAGCCGCACCTCGTCCTCGGCGGTGAGCAGGGGGGTCGCGGCGATCTGGGCCAGGTACTGGCCCAGCAGATCGGGTTCCTCCCCGGTCTCCGGCACCCTGCTCCGCGGACGTGCGGAGCGGGCGGCGGCACGGCGGCGCTCTCGGGAATCCGCCGCTGCGGATCGTGCCGGCGCAGGCATGGTTCCGGCCCTCCGACTCTGTCGCTCGCTTCACTCTTCTTCTCGGCTTCCAGCGGGGTGCCGGGTACCCGGGCGGAAGGCCACGACACAGAGGGCCCCGCGGTGGCCGGCCCACCGCCCCGCGACAGCGGCGTTTCGGCCAACCCCGTCCTCGGCGCTGCTCTTGCCGGACAAGGGTCCGTGCACCCCGCATGTTCCGGGACCCGCTCCGTACGGCGGTTCGCGGTCCGTCCGAAAAACGTGTGTTCGATACCGTGGCCCGGTCGTTGAACCCGACGACGCCACCGGACGACCGCCGAGGGGGACCGCGGTGACCTGGAATCTTCGCACCGGCAGGGAAACGCCCCGCCCCGCAGCCGACGACCAGCCGTCCCGGACCCAGCTCCAGGTGATCGGCGTGCACCTCTACCTGGAGGACGAGGAGGGCAGGGTTCTGCTCGGGCTGCGTCACCCCGACTCCGCCTACGCCGGCCGGACCTGGCACTTCCTCGCGGGACACTGCGAGCGGGAACCGGCCGTCGGCTGTCTCGTCCGGGAAGCCTACGAGGAGGCCGGGCTGGTCATCGACCCGTCCGACGCGGAGTACGCGCACGCCGTGCACCTCCTCGACGGTCCCGGCTCACCGCCGCGCATGCAACTGGTGTTCCGCGTACGCCGCTGGCAGGGCACCCCGGAGGTGCGCGAGCCCGACAAGTGCCTGGCCTGGCAGTGGTGGTCGCCGGACAGCCTGCCGGAACCGATCGTCCCCTACACCCGGGCCGCGATCGACGGGATCCGCGCCGGCCGGCCGTACACGGAGCTGGGCTGGTGAGGGAGATGACCACCGCCGGGTCGCAGGCGACCCGCTCCGGCCGCGAGCGGCACCGGGAGCCGCTGGACGTCCACCTCATCCTGCGGAGGGACACCGCCGGCGCACCCGAGGTCCTGCTGTCCCGACGGGCCGGCGCGGTCTACGCCGCCGGGCTGTGGCACCTGCCGTCCGGGCACCTGGACGGACCGCACGAGGACGTCGTCACCGCCCTGGTCCGCGAGGCGCGGGAGGAGACCGGTGTCGTCATCGACCCGGCCGACGTCCGGGCCGCCGTCACCGTGCACCACCGCGCCCCCGGCGGGCGTTCCCGGACCGGCTTCTTCTTCGAGGTCCGCCGGTGGACGGGAGAGCCACGGATCGCGGAACCGGAGGTGTGCGACGCGATGGCGTGGGTCCGTCTCGACGCCCTCCCCACCCGGACGGTCGCCTACTGCAAGGCAGGCCTCGACGCGTACGCGGCCGGGGCCCGCCTCGCGGTGCACTTCCAGCAGCCGCGGGACGCGATCTTCCACGAACCCGCCGCCGACCGGCTCCACGTCGTCCCCGGCGTCGACGCCGACCCGCCGCCCGGCCGACCGGACGCCGCTGTGAGGGAGTTCACCGAGCGCGCGGTGGGCCGGATCGACACCTGGACCGACACCGGCTGGGCGCGCGCGGACAGCCGCGTCTGGCGGGCGCGCGGCGCGCACGGCGGGACCTGGTATGTGAAGGTCCATCAGAACGACCGCTTTCACGCGCGGGAGGTGCGGGCCTATCGCACCTGGGCCCTGGCACTGGGCGCCGCCGCACCCCGGCTGGTGGCGCCCGACGAAGGGCTGCGGGCCGTGGTGGTCACGGCGGTGCCCGGCCGCCCGTTGCACGGCGCGGTCCTCTCGCCCGAGGAGGGGCGCACGGCGTTTCGCCGACTGGGCGCACTGGCCCGGCTGATCCACGACAGCGCAGCCGCACGCCCCGCGCCCACCGGAGCCGATCCGGCCGTGGCGAAGGCCGACCGCCACCTCGCGGCGGCGCGGCCCCACCTTCAGCCCGGCGACGAGGAGTTCGTCCGCGCGCTGCTGGACAGGGCGGCGACACTGCCGGCGCCGGAGTGGGTGGAGACCCACGGTGACCTTCAGCTCCGCAACCTCCTGCGCGCCGACGACGGCTCCCTGGCAGTGATCGACTTCGAGCGCAGTGAGCCCGGTCCCGCCGTACGGGACCTGGTCCGGCTCGGCGACGCGTGGGTCGGGCGCCCGGACCTCCGGGAGGCGTTCTTCGCCGGGTACGGCAGGCAGCTCACCTCGGCCGAAGCGGAACGCCTGACGGTCGACTCGGCGCTGGACGCCGTGTCCGGAATCCGGTTCGGCGCCGCGCACGGCGACCCCGAGCTGGTCGAGCGCGGTCGACGCACCCTGGCCCGGCTGCGTGCCGGTGGAAAGGAGACGCCGTGAGCCGTGTCTGGGTGCCGCCCGAGCAGTACGCCGAGCAATTGACTCCTGTACAGCCCCGCGCACCAGCGGCAGATGCCCGGCGGCACGATGGAGCCCGGCGAGCGACCCAGGGGGACGGCAGTGGGGGAGTGCCATGAGGAAACCGGCATCAAGGGCTCCGGCCCGCCCCGCTGCCGGCCGCCGTCTCGCGTGCTGCCGCTGGAGGCGGGGCGACCACTGATGCCGGCCCAGGACTTCGCCCGGCTGAACGCCCTGACGAAGGCCCGCCGCACGGGCGTGGCCGAGTACTTCGACACCTGGGACTGGGGGGGAGATATGAGCGGGGAGCCGCTCTTCTCACCGGAGGTCTGCTCGCCCGGCATGCCGGCGCGGGCGTCCGTGCAGCCGTCGTCACGGCCACATGGGGCCCGGCAGTCCGCGCGCGGGCGAACTCGCCGACGCGCTGGCGGCCCTGGGCGTCCGGGAGCCGCCGCGGCTGCCCGGCTGTGCCGACCACCGGGGCCCCGCGTTCGCTCCCGGTCGGTCCCGTGGGTGCGATGTGCCGCTCGACGAGGCCGTGGGCCGCGATCCTGGCGCACCCCGGCCAGGCGGAGGGAGAGCGCGCGCTGCCCGCCTCCTCTCCCGACTTCCGGAGGAACCCGGAACCGCCCGCTCGGCACCGAGTACTGCACCCGCGTCACGCTGGGTCCGGCCGTGCCGTGAGCGCGGTGAAGCGGTCCACGTCGATGTTGCCGCCGGACGCGATGACGCCGATCCGCCGGGGCGGGTCGTCGACGCGTCCCGCCAGCAGGGCGGCCAGGGGCGTGGCGCCGCTCGGCTCCAGGACGATCTTCAGGCGTTCGAAGGCGAAGCGCATCGCGGTGACGATCTCGGCGTCGCTGACGAGAGCGATGGAGTCGACCAGGCGCTGGTTGAGGGGGAAGGTGATCTCGCCCGGGGTGGCCAGGGCCTGTCCGTCGGCGATGGTGCGCGGGACCGGGACGGTGACCCGTGTGCCGGTCTCCAGGGAGCGCTTCGTGTCGTCGCCGGCCTCCGGCTCGACGCCGATGACGCGGATGCCCGGGTGCAGTGCCGTGGCGGCGGTGGCGCTGCCGGCGATGAGGCCGCCACCGCCCACGGGCACGAGGAGAGCGTCCAACGGGCCGGTCTCCTCCAGGAGTTCCAGCGCGGCGGTGCCCTGGCCGGCGATGACGTGGGGGTGGTCGTAGGGCGGGATCAGGGCGAGGCCGCGGTCCTCGGCCAGGGCGTGGCCGAGCGCGGTGCGGTCCTGGGTGTAGCGGTCGTAGGTGACGACCTCCGCCCCGTATCCGGCGGTCGCCTCCCGCTTGGAGCGGGGAGCGTCCTCGGGCATCAGGATGACGGCGGTGGTGCCCAGTTCCCGGGCGGCCAGCGCGACAGCCTGGGCGTGGTTGCCGGAGGAGTAGGCCGCGATGCCCTTGGCCAGCTGGTCCGGGGGCAGCTGGGCGGCGGCGTTGTAGGCGCCGCGGAACTTGAAGGCGCCGATCCGCTGGAAGTTCTCCGCCTTGATGAACACCTCCGCTCCGACCAGGGAGTCGAGCGTGCGGGAGGTGAGGACCGGGGTGCGGTGGGCGATGCCTTCGAGGCGGACGGCGGCCTCGCGGACATCGGCGAACGTGACGGGTGGTGCGGTGGCGGCCATGGGTGTCCTCGAAGTGTCCTTGACGGGCGGGGAGACGGGTGGGGAGACGTGCGGGGGAGACGGGTGGCGGGCGGGGTCACCAGCCGGAGACGCGAGGCCAGTACGCCTCGATGCCGGGCGTGGGCGCTTCCGTGCCGCCGGAGCCGTCGATGACGTGGTAGCCCTGATGCTGGGCGGCGGTGGCGCAGGCGTGGTTGGGCAGGACGCGCAGGCGGGTGCCGATGGGCAGGTCGGGCAGGGCGGCGCCGTCGCGGGCGGTGAGGGTGCCGTGTTCCTGGCTGGCGGCGGTCATGACCAGGTGCGGGAGCAGCGTGCCGGACAGGTCGGTGACCAGGCCGTAGCCCTGGTCCTGCGGCTGGACGGCGGTGCCGCGGTCGCGGGACATGGCCATCCAGCCGCCGTCGGTGACGACCCATCCGTACTCGGGACGGTGGCCGATGACGGTGACCACGACCGACAGGGCGAGGTCGTCCAGGTCGCAGACCCCGAGGCCGGTCATCACCAGGTCGAAGAAGACGTAGTTGCCCGCGCGGAGTTCGGTGACTCCGGTGAGGTCGTCGGCGGCGTGGGCGGTGGGGGTGGAGCCCACGCTGACGGTGGTCACGGGCAGGCCGGCCGAGCGGAGCCGCTCGGCCGCGGCGACCGCGGCATCGCGTTCGTTCCGCGCCGCCGTGCGCCGTTCCCCGGCGGTGTAGCAGGAGTACGACTCTCCCGCGTGGGTCAGTACGCCGTCCAGGCAGCCCGCGTCGTGCAGGATGCCGGCGATTCCGGTGAGTCCGGGGGCGTCGGGCCTGAGGCCGCCGCGGTGGCCGTCGCAGTCGATCTCGATCTGGGCGGGAAGGGCGATGCCGGCCTCCCGCGCAGCCGCGGCGACGAACGTCGCCTGCTCGGTGCTGTCCAGCAGGACGCGCAGGGTGACACCGCGGCGCAGCAGGGCGATGACGCGCGGGAGTTTGCGGGGTTCGATGCCGACGGCGTAGGTGATGTCCCGATAGCCGGCGTCGGCGAACGCCTCGGCCTCGGCGAGCGTGGAGACGGTGACGGGGCCGGGGGTGCCGTCGTGCAGGAGGGCGGCGGCGTCCAGGCTCTTGGCCGTCTTCACATGGGGGCGCAGGGCGACCCCGAGGCGGTCCGCCCGCGCCCGCAGGCGGGCGGCGTTGCGCCGAGCCCGGTGCACGTCGACCACGGCGAACGGGGTGTCGGGGTCGGCCAGGCTGCGGGCGGCACGGGAGGGCTCGGCGGGGGAGGACGGAGCAGGGACGGGCCCGGTCGTCATGGGCAGGTGACCTCTCACTTCGCGTAGTTGTAGACCGTGGCCCGGGACACGCCGAGCAGGTCCGCGATGGTCTGCGCGGCGTCGCGCGAGTCGAAGTAGCCGTCCCGTTGCAGCTGTCGTACGAGTGCCTTCTTGTCCTCCCGGCTCAGCGAGCGGGGCGTGGCGGCGCGCTCGGCGGCCCGGGCTTCCACCGCCTGGCGCAGCTCGCGCGCGGTGCGGTCCCGCAAGGTCTCCAGCGGGTGGTCGCGGTGCTCGGTGTCCGTGGCCACGAGGTTGGACAAGGCCAGGGTGACCGGGGACAGGACGGACACGTCGAGGTTCAGGCACAGTGCCGCGATGTACTCGCCGGCGGTGTTCTTGATGCCGATGGAGGTGCTCTTCGCCGGGCGGCCGTCGGGGAACTGGTTGGGATAGTTCTGGATGACGCTGGGGTACTGCGGATCGGCGATGCGGGCCAGGCCCAACTCGGTGGCGGAGTCGCCCACCTGACGATCCGACAGGTTGTTCTCGATCGCGCGGATCGCGTGGTCCGGATCCCGCAGGTCGTGCAGCACCACCTCGCACAGACCGGGGAACATGCGGCCCAGCGCGACGGCGATCTTCTCGGCCTCCCGGATGAGGTGCTCGTCCGCGCTGTCCTTGTCCGCGCTGTCCTTGTCCGCGCTGTCCTCGTCCGTGCCGCCCCGTGCCACGCCATCCTCCGTAGACTTGTCGTCTATCTCTGGACTTTGAGCCTAAAGAGGGAGGTGCGGTGGGTCAACCGCGATCACTCGTGATCGGATGAAGGGGCCGAGGGCGGCACCTGCCTTCCGTTCCACCGAGGGGGACACATGACCGACCGCTCCAGCGCGGCACGCCGGTTGTGGCTGCGCGGCTTCCACCAGGCGACACCGGGCGCGCCCAGGCTGCTCTTCCTGCCGCACGCCGGCGGCTCCGCGAGCTTCTGCTTCCCCGTCTCCAAGGCGCTGTCGCCCGCGGTGGACGTGCTCGCGGCGCAGTACCCCGGCCGTCAGGACCGTCTCGCGGAAACCCCGGCGGAGTCCGTCCAGGAACTCGCCCAAGGGGTGTTCCGCGCGCTGGACGAGGAGGACGACACGCCCCTCGCGCTGTTCGGGCACAGCATGGGCGCCTTGGTCGGGTTCGAGCTGGCCCGGCTCCTGGAGTCCGCCGGGCGGCCTCCCGCGGTGGTCTTCCTCTCCGGCCGCAGGGGCCCGTCCGTCCACCGGATCGAGACCGTCCACAAGGGCGGCGACGCACGGCTGATCGACGAGGTCCGCAAGCTGGAGGGCACCGACACCGCCCTGTTCCAGGACAAGGAGTTGCTGGAGATGATCCTGCCCGCGCTGCGGGCCGACTACCGTGCGGTGGAGACGTACCAGCGCGCCCCGGGACCGCGGTCGAAGTGCCCCTTCGTCGTGCTGACCGGCGACGCCGACCCCCGGGTGACGCCCGACGAGGCCCGGACCTGGGACCAGGAGACCGACGGCCCGTTCGAGCTGCACGTGTACCCCGGAGGCCACTTCTACCTGGTGGCGCAGCAGCAGGCCGTGGTGGCCCGGATCGAGGCGACGCTACGGCGACTGGGTCCCGGCAGCGGAGCGGTTGCCTGAGCCCGCGGCCGGGACCCACCGAGCAGTGCGGGGCGGCACCGGTGGTCCGGTGCCGCCCCGCGGGGGGTGTGCGTCAGCCGAGAACCCTGGCGGACTCGATGACCACGGACTCGGTGGGGACGTCCTGGTGGCCGTGACGGCTGCCCGTCTTGACGGCCTTGATGGAGTCGACGACATCCCGGCCCTCGGTGACCTTGCCGAACACGGCGTAGCCCCAGCCGGTCGGGCTCTTCGCCGAGTAGTTGAGGAAGGCGTTGTCCGAAACGTTGATGAAGAACTGGGCAGTCGCGGAGTGCGGGTCGTTCGTCCGCGCCATCGCCACGGTGTAGTTGTCGTTCTTCAGGCCGTTGTCGGCCTCATTCTGAATCGGCGCCTGAGTGGGCTTCTGGTCCATGTCCGGGGTGAAACCGCCACCCTGGATCATAAAGCCGTTAATTACCCGATGGAAAATCGTGCCGTCGTAGTGGCCGCTGCGCACATACGACAGGAAGTTCTCGACGGTCTTGGGCGCCTCGGCGTCGTTCAGTTCCAGCACGATCCGGCCGAAGTTGGTGTTCAGCTCGACTGTCGACATCAAAAATCTCCTCATTCCGGTGGGGCTTGCCCACGCCTACGGTACGGAATATACGACCACAGGGCACATGGACCGCGCCGCAGCACCCCGTGGTTCGAACGGCCATCCGTCCGGGTTATCTCCTCAGGACAGCCGGGGTGCGTCGCCGGGGCCCGGGGGCAGGGCCAGATGGGCCAGATCGCCCGGCGGCGGCGTCGTCACCGGCCACAGCGGAGCGGCCTCCCCGTCGGCGAGCGCGGCCGGTGCGTCGGTGAGGTTCATGCGCTGACGCAGCCGGCCGTAGAAGTCCGTCGGACCGAGCCGGACCGCCTTGAGCCGGCGCGGGGCGGCGTACACGCCGATCCAGTCGCCGGGGCTCAGCACCCCGCGCAGCTGGCCGTCGATGCTCACCGCGGCCTGGCCCGACCGTTCCAGCACCCGCAGCGCGATGGGCTCGTCCGGTGCGGCCACCACCGAACGGTTGAACACCATGTGCGGCGCGACCGGCGTGAACACCAGGGCGTCCGCGCGCGGCGAGACCACCGGACCGCCCGCGGCGAAGCTGTAGGCCGTGGACCCGGTGGGCGTGGCCACCAGGAGGGCGTCGGCCGAGTAGGAGGCGAGCAGCCGGCCGGCCAGATAGACCCCGACCGACACCTGCCGGTCCCGGGCCAGCTTCTCCAGGACCACGTCGTTCAGCGCGGTGACGTTCAGGGCGACACCCCAGTCACTGCCCACCTCGCACTCCCCGCGCACCTGCGGCGGCGGCAGCAGCGGCCCCCTGCCGTACCGCAGCAGCGCCTCCATCTGCGCGGGCACCTCCAGCCGGCACGACGCCCGCAGGGTGAGGAGCATGCGGCTCTCGACGTTGATCCGCTCCTCGCGTACGGCGTCCAGCGCGTCCCGCACCGCTGTCGCGGGGACCTCCGTGAGGAAACCGACCCTGCCGAGGTCGACACCGAGCACCAGGGCGTCGTTCTCGGCCGCGAGCCGCGCACCGCGCAGGAACGTGCCGTCGCCGCCCAGGGTGACGATCAGGTCCGGGTCGCCGGCGCTGTCGACCTCCTCGCGGGCGTTGTGCCGCGCGCCCTCCTGCCACACGTCGATGTCCGCACATCCCACCGCGTGCTCGTCGCACCACGCGCGCACGGCCCGCGCGGCGGTCGCCGCCTCGGCGCGCCCGCCGTGCACGACCAGGCCGACACGGTTCACCGTCATACCCGCACACCGCCTCCCAGCCGGTTCGTACCGAGCGTCATCCTCACCGCGGACCGCGCCGGCCCGGCGCACGCCACGCCGCCGGAGCCGGCCGCGCGACTGTCCGCGCACGTCCGGCGCCGACCCAGGCATCCGGCTTTCCGTGCGCCTCCTCCGCTTTCCGTGTACCTCCGCGAGGTTCCGTGCACCTCCGCCGCGCGTGTGACGGCGGACGCACCGGGGAACCCGGTGTCCCGGCGTCCGGTCCGTGCCGGTGAGTACCGGCGCCGCGCCCGTGCCGATGGGCACCGGCGCCGCGGCGGACGCCCCGACCACGTACCGCAGACAACCGGGGGAATCCCATGCACAACCGACACAGCACCCGCGTCACAGCGGCGGCCCTGGCCGCGATCGCCGCCACCCTGTCCCCGGCGGCCGTCCAGACGGCGAGCGCCACCTCGGCGGAGGCGGCCCCGGCCGCCACGGCTCCTGCTGCCAGGGCCCCGGCCTGCACGCCGGAGGCGCTGGAGGCGACGGCGTACCAGGCCGCCCACCGGCCCCCGGGCACGGGCACCGGAGCGGCGATCGTCCAGTTCACCAACGTCTCCGCGCGGGCGTGCGTGCTGCGGGGTCATCCGGCGGTGGCCGTGGCCGGCAACGGCTCCCCCGAGCGCTCCCTCCCGCTGAAGGTGACCCGCAAGGGCATCGCGGCCCCGGTACGGGTCGCGCCGGGCGGCAAGGCATGGGTGAAGCTGACCTTCGTCCAGGTGCAGGGCGAGGCGGAGGGGTACTGCGTCTCAGGCGCCACGCCCTCCGTGTTCCCGACCCTGGTGGTCGGCCTGCCCGGCGCGGGAAAGCACCAAGTCGCCCTGGCGGACGGGGAGATCGCCGAGTGCGACAACAAGGTCACGGTGACGGCGGTGTCGGCGACGCGCCCCTCCTGAGCGCTCTCTCGTCCGCCCGCTGACCGTACCGTCGTCCGCGTCGAGGAACGGCTCCAACAGGCCCAGCAGCGCGTCCGGACGGTCCGGCGGGATGACGTGGCCGCAGTCCGGGATCAGGTGTCCCGTCAACCAGTCGGCGTACGGCCGCAGTTGGCGTTCCAGTGCCCGGCCCACCGGGCGGGCGCCGATCGTCAGCGCGGGGACGGTGAGGCGGGCGCCGGCCACGGCCTGACGAATCTGCCGGGCGCCGGCGGGCGGGGCCCGGCACGCGCCGAACGCGGCCCGCAGCGCCTCGGTCCCGGTGTACGCGCGGACGAACTCGGCACGGACGCCCGGCGTGCACTACCGGCTCACCGAACTCGGCCTGTCCCTCGAAACCGTCCTCGCCGCCGTCCGGAACCGGGCAGAGGAGCACATGGCCGAGGTCGACCCGGCGAACGAGCTGACCGGCGATCAGGCGGCGTGAACCGGCCGGGGTCCCCCGGGGTGTGATCTCCTCCCTTGCGGCCGTCGTGCCGCTCCTGTGAGTCTCCCGTCGAACGATTTTCCGAAGAACTGTTATCGGCACCGCACCGAGCGGTCTCCCAGGTAACGGACAGCATCGTTCGGCGTCGAGGACAGGGAAGCTCTGATGAGGACACAGCACACGGTGGATGCGGCGGCACTGGTGAACGCCGCCCGAGCGGGAGACCCGGCGGCCCAGGACGCCCTGGTCAGCGCCTACCTCCCGCTGGTCTACAACATCGTGGGGCGGGCCCTGAACGGTTCGGTCGACGTCGACGACGTGGTCCAAGAGACCATGCTCCGGGCCCTCGGCTCGCTCGGCGACCTGCGGACCCCCGAGAACTTCCGCTCCTGGCTCGTGGCCATCGCGATGAACCGGGTCCGGGCGCACTGGCAGGACCGTCGACTCGCCCCGGGCGCCGTGGAGGAGACCGGCGACGTCGCCGACCCCGGCGCCGACTTCGTGGACCTGACCATCGTCCGGCTCCAGCTGTCCGGCCAGCGCCAGGAGACCGCGCGCGCCACGCGCTGGCTGGAGCCGGACGACCGGGAAGTGCTCTCGCTGTGGTGGCTGGAGTGCGCCGGTGAACTGACCCGGGCCGAGGTCGCCGCGGCCCTCGGGGTGTCGCCGCAGCACACGGCGGTCCGCGTGCAGCGGATGAAGGCGCGGCTGGAGGCGGCCCGGGTGGTGGTACGGGCGCTGGACACGCGGCCCGCCTGCGACGAACTGCGCGCCGTACTGGCCTCCTGGGACGGCCTGCCCTCCGCCCTCTGGCGCAAGCGAATAGCCCGGCACGCCCGCGAGTGCCCGCGCTGCGGCGGCCTGTGGAGCGGCCTGATGCCCGCGGAGGGACTGCTGGCCGGACTGGCGCTGGTCGCGGTGTCGTCGACGCTCCTCACGACGACACGGTCGGCGACGGCCACCCTGACCGCGACCACTGGAGCCGCCCCTCAGCCGACCCACCTGGGCCCCGACACGAACGCGGGCGTAGACGGGTCGGGTTACGGCGCCGCCGGGCCGGACCAGGGCACGGTCGGGTGGGGCGGCCACGGGGCCACGGGATCGGGACAGGGCGCCGCCAGGGCGGATCATGGCGTCGGGGGGTCGGGTCAGGGGACCGCCGTCGGTTCGGATCACGGGACTGTCGGGTCGGGCCATGGGGCCATGGGAACGGGGCAGGGCGCCGCCGCCGGGTCGGATCACGCGGCCCTCGGAGCGGACCCGGGTACCGTCGAGTCGGACCTGGGCACCGTCGAGTCGGCCCCTGGCACCGCCGGGTCCGGCCCTGGCGCCGCCGGACCCGGCGTCGGCGGTGGCCGCCCCGGTGACCCCGTCGGACTGCGGGCCTCTCGGCGTCGTACGAGCGGGCGCGGCGAAGCGCGGCGACGGCGGCGGGTCCGGCGCCGGGCCGTCGGGGGTGCCGTGGTGGCGGCCTGTGTGGCCGGCGGCGGCCTGTGGTACTTCGGCACCGACTCCGGACCGGCGGACACCAGGGAGGCGACCGCAGCGCAGACCGCCGGCGCCCCCGTCGTGGACCTCGCGGAACCCAGCGCCGTCGAGACCTCCTCGTCGCCCTCGGCATCCGCGTCGCCGTCGCCGTCCCCGTCCCCCGCGAAGAAGAAGCCGAGCGCCTCCACGAGCCCCCGCCCCACGCGCAAGAGCACCACTCCCCAGGCCGAGCCGGCCGCGCCCACGACTCCGCGCGCCTCCCGTACCGCGCCGGCGCAGCCGGCGCCCACCGGCACGGTGGCCCAGGTGGTCGCGCTGGTGAACCAGGAGCGCGCTGCCGCCGGATGCGGCCCGGTCACCGAGGACCCCCGACTGGACACCGCCGCCCAGGGCCACTCCGACGACATGGCCGCACGCGGCTTCTTCGACCACGCCGACCCGGACGGCGACGGCCCCGGCGAGCGCATCACCGCGGCGGGCTACCGCTGGTCCACGTACGGCGAGAACATCGCGAAGGGCCAGCAGACCCCGCAGGCGGTGATGGACTCCTGGATGAACAGCCCCGGCCACCGCGCCAACATCCTCAACTGCGCGTTCAAGAACATCGGCGTCGGCGTCCACGACGGCTCGGGCGGCCCCTGGTGGACCCAGGCCTTCGGTGCCAAGCTCTGAGCCCCGGTCAGGAGCGGGGAGCGCTGCCCGGCGTGTGACTGAAGGCGCGCCCGAAGAGGTCGCCTGAACGCGCCGGCCGAGGACCAGCCGCACCGGTGCGCCACGGCGGTCACCGGCGTGTCCTCGGCCGGCAGGACCAGACAGCGTACGGTCGCTCGCCCTGACCTCCCGGCCGGCTCGGCCAGGGTGCGGCCGTCGGGCGATCGGCGCGCAGGATGTCGCACAGCGCGCGCAGCACGGGTGACGCGGGCGCCGGCAGGTGCAGCGGCTGCTGGGGCGAGAGCGCAGCTGGTCCGGCAATACCACGCGCAGCCGCGCCCTCGGCCAGGACTACCTGCCCTCACGGGTCGGCACCGCGGGCGGCATCACCCTTGGTCTGACCGTCAGCATCGGCTGGCCCCGCAGGTCCGGATGCCGGCGTCGAGCCGGCTGCTGTTCCGCACGCTCCCCGAACCCGCGGGGCCCGGACGGGCCGCCGCGCCGCCCGCCGACGCTCAGCGGGCCGTGCCGAAGTCCTGGGTCCAGTAGCTGCCGGGCTGCGCGAGACCGACGCCGATCTCCTTGAACCCGCAGTTGAGGATGTTGGCCCGGTGACCCGGGCTGGTCATCCAGCCCGCCATGACCTGCTGCGCCGTGCTGTAGCCGTAGGCGACGTTCTCGCCGTAGCTGCTCCAGGTGTAGCCGGCCCGTGTGATGCGGTCGCCCGGGGACGAGCCGTCGGATCCCGTGTGCGACATGTTCTGGTGGGCCGCCATGTCGTCGCTGTGGGCCTGCGCGGCCTTGGTCAGCGTCGAGTTCAGGGTCAGGGGCTGACAACCGGCCTTGGCACGCTCGGCGTTCACGAGCCGCACGATCTCGGCGGTGACCCCGGAGGCCGTGGCGGTGGGCGCCGGGCTGCTCGGCGCGGCGGGGGCCGCGGAGGCGGGGGCGCTGGCGGCGGGGGCGGTGGCCTGGGGCGTGCTGGGCGCGGTGGTCCGCCTGACCTTGTGGGCCACGGCCTTCTTCTTGTGCGACTTGTGCGAAGGCGCGTTCTTCTTGGCGTGCCAAGGCGTGCTGGGCCGGGTCGTCGGATGCGTGGTGGCCCGGGGCGTGGGCGGCACGCTGATCTCCGGCGCGATGGTCAGCGGCGCTGCGGTGGCGTAGCCGTTGCTGTCGTGATCTCGGGGCGTGTACTGCCACTGCCCCACGGGTGCGCTCGTCGCGGTGGTCTGCGCCGGGTCGTCCGTTCCGTACGGCCACTCGGAACAGGCCAGGGCGACGGATGGCACGCCCACGGCGCCGATGGCGGCGGCGGTGACGACTATTCGCCGGTAGTGCTTGGTCTTGCGGTGCTGGCCCATACGTCAACCTCACTCGGTGATCGCGGAGCGCTCATTCTCAAGACGGCTTCACGCCGAGTGCAAAGGGCGTTTCTACTACCTTGCCTCGTAGACCTGCGCGGCCCTTGCCAGGCGGGCCGAGAGATGCAGACTTCGCAACCGCGATGTTTGCGCAACGCTGTCGGATCGTCAGAAGCGCGTTGCGGCTGACAATGCGGCGAGGTGCCGTGCGGCGCGCGTGCCATGGCTCGAACCGTGACGCGCGGCTACGGCAAGCCGGACAAATCCCATATGTCGCGGGAGTGGCGTCTACTATCCGCACCGCTTAGTCGTCGGCCCCGCTGTGACGGATGTCACCTCTCGCCAGGTCGCCGTCTTGTAAAGACGGCGAAACAGCCGGGCAATACCGCGGCACGAACCTTCCTGCACTGCCCCGGGCCGTCCGGGCGCAGCGCAGGCAAAGGGGAGCGCCGTGACGGAGATCGTCGACACCCAAGCGCCACCGGCCCCGCCCGGCGGTCGTACGTACAACGGCTGGACACAGAACGACACGCTGGAGGACTACTCGCTGCGCTACGCGCCCAAGTCCTTCCGCCGCTGGTCGCCGTACGTCGTCGCCACCACGGCCCTCGGCGGTATCGCCTACCTCGCGGACTTCGCCATCGGCGGCTCGATCGCCGTCTCGCACGGCTTCTCCAGCGCCCTGGTGGCGATCCTGACGGCCGCGCTGGTCATCTTCCTCACCGGCATCCCGATCTCGTACTACTCGGCGAAGTACTCCATCGACATGGACCTGCTGACCCGGGGCGCGGGCTTCGGATATCTCGGCTCGACGCTCACCTCGGTGATCTACGCGAGCTTCACCTTCATCTTCTTCGCCCTCGAAGGCTCCATCATGGCGCAGGCGCTGGAACTGGGCCTGCACATCCCGCTCGCTGTCGGCTACGTCATCTGCTCCCTGGTCATCCTGCCGCTCGTCGTCCACGGCATGACCGCCCTGTCGAAGATGCAGGTGTGGACCCAGCCGGTGTGGCTGGTGCTGATGGTGGCCCCGTTCGTGTCCATCGCGATCCAGGAGCCCGGAAAGTTCTCGGAGTTCACGCACTTCGCGGGCGACTCGCCCACCGGCTCGACGATCGGCGTGCTCGGTGTCGGGGCGGGCGCGGGCGTCGCGCTGTCGCTGATCGCGCAGATCGGGGAGCAGGTCGACTATCTGCGCTTCATGCCCGACAAGACCCCGGAGAACGGCAGGCGTTGGTGGGCCGCGGTGCTCGGCGCCGGCCCCGGCTGGGTGGTCCTCGGGGCGCTGAAGCAGATCGGCGGCGCCTTCCTGGCCTTCTACATCGCCGGCAGCGTGGGGCTCGGCAAGGCCAACGAGCCGATCCAGCAGTACGTCCACGGGTTCGGGACGTTCGCCGCGCCGGTCGCCCTGGGCCTGGCCACCTTCTTCGTCATCCTCTCCCAGGTAAAGATCAACTCGACGAACGCGTACTCCGGTTCCCTGTCCTGGTCGAACTTCTTCTCCCGGCTGACACACCGTCACCCCGGCCGGGTCGTCTACATCTTCCTCAACGTCGGCATAGCGCTCGCCCTGATGGAGGGCGGTGTCTTCGGCTTCCTCAACACCGTCCTCGGCTTCTACTCCAACGTGGCCATCGCGTGGATCGGCGCCGTCGTCGCCGACCTGGTCGTCAACAAGCCGCTCGGTCTGAGCCCGTCGTACATCGAGTTCAAGCGGGCGCACCTCTACCACTTCAACCCGGTCGGCTTCGGCTCGATGCTGATCGCCTCGGCGGTCTCCATCGCCGCGTACTTCGAGGCCTTCGGCGCGTACGGCAGGGCGTTCTCGCCGTTCATCGCGCTGTTCCTGGCCATGGTGCTCTCGCCGCTGTTCGCGGTGCTCACCCGGGGCCGCTACTACATCGCCCGCACCGACGACCTGTCCGAGCCGCTGCTCGGCGCGGACGGTCTGCCCTCGGCCGCCGTCCTGACCTGCTCGGTCTGCGCGACCGGCTTCGAGCGGCCGGACATGGCCGCCTGCCCCTTCCACCAGGGTGCGGTCTGCTCGCTGTGCTGCAGCCTGGAGAAGGACTGCCGCGACTCCTGCAAGGGCGCCACGGGAACACCCGGCCCGGTCTCCCTCGCCCTGCCCACCGTGCGGTCCGGTGACGGTCCCGGCCCCCGCTGACCACGCGCGGCGGCCTGAGCAGATGCCTCCGGCCGCCGCGCACCCCTGTCCGGTCGCCGTCACTCGTTCTGGAAGACGGCCTTGCTGACCTCGGCGGGGTTCTCGAACTTCTTCTTCCCGAGGTGAGAGATCCGTTCGGTGATCTCCTTGGGGGCGTGGTTGTTCTCGGCGACCTTCCGAAGCTGGTCGGAAGTGGCCGGGTAGTCCGCGCCCGACAGGGCTTTCTGCAGGTCAGGTGGGGTGATACCCGCCATGGCTCCTCCAGGCGGTGAGTTGGTTCAGGATCATCGGACCGGCGCCGCATGCTGCGCCGGACTGGTCAGGTACCCATCCGACCGAAGCGGATTCAGAGATTCCGCGGGTGATGGGTCCCGCGTCGCACGGGTACCCGGGGCTCCGTGACAACGCCCCCCGTGTGAGAGGACCGAGAGCATCCGATGAGCGAGAACACCCCTTCCCAGGCCGAGGGCGAACCGGAGCCGGGCGCCCCCGAGGCCGAACAGCCGCCCCGCACCACTCCGTCACAGGCGGAAGGAGCGGACCCCGCCGACGAGAACGCCGACGCGACCACGGACGAGACCGACGACGCGTAGGGAGGCTTCCTGGGCATGGCACACACCAGCGTCCACGAGGTCTGCACGCGCACCCATGCCACCCAGCGGGCGGAACAGGCACGGCAGGGCGGCAAGCCGGGACCCTCCCGGCATCTGCGGGAGGAGCCGAAGACCCCGATCCAGGAGGAGTCCGGCCGCTGACCGGTTGAACCGGGCTTGCCTCGACGCCCCCGAGGGCAGACCTAGCGTGATCGAACACGTCTGGACAGGTAGGGCAGGTGGCTCGGCGATGACACATCCGCACGACCCTCTCGACGGCGGCGCCACCGGCCCTCTCGACGGCGGCGCCACCGGCCGTCCCCTCCAGTTGGAGACGCACGGGCTCGACGTGATCGCGGACTCGGAGCGCCGGGGCACCCCGCGCTCCCTGTTCTGGCCCTGGTTCGGGGCCAATGTGTCCGTCCTCGGGCTCAGCTACGGCGCCTTCGCGTTCGGCTTCGGCATCTCCTTCTGGCAGGCCCTCGTGTCCGGCGTGCTCGGCATCGCCGTCTCGTTCCTGCTCTGCGGCTTCATCGCGGTCGCCGGGAAGCGCGGCTCGGCCCCCACCATGGTGCTCAGCCGGGCCGCCTACGGCGTGCGCGGCAACCGGCTGCCGTCCGTGATCTCCTGGATGCTCACCGTGGGCTGGGAGACCGCCCTCACCGCGCTCGCCACGATGGCCACCGCGACCGTCTTCGCCAGCCTCGGCTGGGGCGGCGGCACCGAGACCAAGGCCGTCGCCCTCATGGTGGTGGCCGCGCTGACCGTCGTCGGCGGGGTGATGGGCTTCGACCTGATCATGCGGCTGCAGACCTGGATCACCGCGATCACGGGCCTGCTCACGATCGTCTACGTCATCCTCGTCGCCGACCACATCCACTGGAGTACGGTCGGCGCCGTCCCGGCGGGCTCGGCGCAGCAGTTCATCGGCGCGCTGGTGTTCATGATGACCGGCTTCGGCCTCGGCTGGGTCAACGCCGCCGCCGACTACTCCCGCTACCTGCCCCGCGAGTCCTCCAGCCGGGGCGTGATCGGCTGGACCGCCTTCGGCGCCTCCCTGGCCCCCCTCGTCCTGCTGGTCTTCGGCCTGCTGCTGGCCGGTTCCTCCGCGGAGCTGAGCCAGGCCATCGCGGCCGACCCGATCGGCGCGCTGGCCACGCTCCTGCCGACCTGGTTCCTGGTGCCGTTCGCCCTGGTCGCCGTCCTCGGCCTGGTCGGCGGCGCCGTCCTCGACATCTACTCCTCCGGCCTGGCCCTGCTCTCCGCGGGCCTGCGGGTGCCCCGCTATGTGGCCGCGTTGTTCGACGGTGTGCTGATGATCGCCGGCGCGATCTACATCGTGTTCTTCGCCGACACCTTCCTCGCCCAGTTCATGGGCTTCCTCACCACCCTCGGCGTGCCCATCGCCGCCTGGGCCGGCGTGATGCTCGCCGACCTGGCGCTGCGCCGCCGCGACTACGACGACGGCGACCTGTTCCGCCCGCACGGCCGCTACGGCGACATCCCCCTCCGCCCGCTGGTCCTCACCCTCGCCGCCACGGCCGTCGGCTGGGGCCTGGTCACCAACAGCGCCGCACACTGGCTGAGCTGGCAGGGCTATCTGCTGGAGCCGTTCGGCCTCGGTGGCAGGACCGGTGCCTGGGCCTACGCCAACCTGGGCGTCCTCATCGCCCTGGCCCTCGCCTTCCTCGGCACGCTGCTGGCGGGCCGGCCCCGGGTCCGTTCCCAGGAGGCCCGGGAGCCGAGCCCGGCGCTCGACGAAGGGGTGCTGAACCCATGAGCGCCGGACACCCCGGCGCCCGGGCACCTCGCACGAGCCCCGGACATCTCGCCGTCATCGACATGCAGCGCGTCTTCGCCGACCCGGCGAGCCCCTGGGCCACCCCCCGGTACGCCGACGCGGCAGCCGGCGTACGCGCCCTGCTGCCGGCCTTCGCCGGCCGCGTCACCTTCACCCGCTTCCTGGCCCCGGAGCGGCCGGCCGGCGCCTGGCGCGCCTACTACGACCAGTGGCCCTTCGCCCGCCGGCCCCCGGACGCCGGACTGTGGGCGCTGACCGACGAGTTCGCCGGCCTCGCGGACCACGTCATGGACGCCACCACCTTCGGCAAATGGACCCCCGAACTCGCCGCCTGCACCGGCCCGGACGGCCGCCTGGTGCTGGCCGGCGTGAGCACCGACTGCTGCGTGCTCTCCACCGCCCTCGCCGCCGCGGACGCCGGCGCGGAGGTGCTGGTCGTGGCGGACGCCTGCGCCGGCGTGGACGACGACTCCCACGTCAAGGCCCTGCAGATCATGGAGCTGTACCGGCCGCTGGTCCGGGTCACCACCGTCGACGACCTGCTCGCGGAGGCCGGGCCCTGACCGGCGTCCCGCCCAAGCACCCGCGGCCCCCGGCGGGTGACCGGCCGCCAGGCGAGCACTCCCTCGCCGGGCGGTTCGGCGGGACAGCACACCCAGGTGCGCCCCGTACCCGGTAGAGGTCCGGCTGCCCGTCGAGTTCCACGGCGAGCACCGTGGCGTACTCGTCCACGTCGCCCGGCGCCGGCGCGTCGAGCCAGGTCACGCCCGGTACGTCGTGCGGCCCGCCGGTGACCCGGTGGCCCAGCTCGGCGCCCGTGCCGAGCACGGCACCCGGCGGACCCGGTTGCGCAGCCCGGCGCACCGACACCGTCTCGGCGGGACGTCCGCCGTACCACGTTGAGCGCGCCGTGGGCGGTGTCCACAGGGCCACGCCGTCGTGGTGCCGGGCGGTGAGCACGGCGTAGCGGGCACCGAAACAGGTCCGCACACGCGCGCCGGTCGTAGCGGGCCGCCGTGAAGCCGTCCAACTGCCTCATGTACGGGTCGTGGGGCACCTGACCGGTGTAGGAGGACCAGGACTCAGGGACTCCGTCCACCGCGTAGATCCCCAGTGGACGAAGATTCCCAGCCTGGCGTCGCGGAACCAGGGTTGCATCGGCATGCGGCCACGCCGGAGCGGGGCGCGCGGACGTGGGTGGCGATCAGCGGTTCTGGTCGTTCCGCGCTCGGCTGCTCATCGGGGACGCGCCGCCCGGTCCACCTGGCATGGTGCGCGCGCCGCCCGGTCCACCTCCTCGTCACCGGACCTCCCGCCGATCCCCACGCATGCCGGGCACCCCACCGGGTACGCGAGGCGGGAGCCCGTCCGGGCACCAGCCCGCCCGGACGGCCCGTACCACCGCCGCTACCTGGGGATCAGCCATGGAGACACCCGCACACGACGCCCAGCCGACGCCGGCCCAGCAGGCACTCGACGCGCTGGCCGAGAACGCCGAGGACCAGGCCGCCCTGGACACCCTCGCCCACAGTGACGTGCTCGTCCCTGTACCGGACGACGCGGTGGACGGTGAGGGCGCCGACGCCTCGACGGTGGCCCTGCCCGTCCTGGAACAGCCCGGGGGCGACCCGGTCGTCCCGGTGTTCACCACGGAGGGCGAGATGGCCGAGCTGCTGCCGTTCGTCTCGCGCTACCGCCTGATCCCGCTCGGCGCGCTCGCCGCCCAGTGGCCCGAGGGGGACCTCTCCCTGGCCATCGACGGCAGCTCCGCGCACGGGCTGACCCTCACCTCACAGGGGGTGCGCACCCTGCTGGTCCGGTGATCCGACGCCCCTGAGGGGCGCGAAAGCCCGGCCCGCGACCACAGACCGCGCGCAGCCGCGCGCGCAAGCGTGCGCGGCTCACGGCCGGAAGTTCTCCCCGTCGCCGGTGGTCACCGGCCCTTCGGGCGGGAAGACACGTATCCCCCGACCTGCGGACGCGGCTCGCCGCCCCCCGAGCCCTGCGGTCCGGCCCCCGCCCCGGGACCACGGGTGACGGCCGGCGTACCGCATCGCGGACCTGGCCACCGGCGCGGTGCTCGTGTACGCGCCCTGCGTCGGCCCATGGCGCCCCGGGCAGGCCGCCATGGGCCGTCGTGCCGGTCACCGGGGTCCGCAGGGCTCCTTGGCCGCGCTGTCCCGGCATCCCGGCGCGCGACGACACCACCGTCTAGGCGGCCGGTTCTCCAGGGTGGGTCCGGCGCTGCCGGCCTTCCTGCCCGGCCAGCATCCGCCGCAGGACCGCCCGCTGCACCGGCAGCACCTGGGCGTGCAGTGCTCGGCCCTTGGGGGTGAGCGCGACCCACACCCCGCGCCGGTCCTCCGCGCACACCGAGCGCTCCACCAGGCCGTCCTTCTCCAGCCGGCCGATGAGCCGGGACAGCGCGCTCTGGCTGAGATGCACCCGGCCGACCAGGTTCTGCACCCGGCACTGGTCACCCTGCCGGGGCGACTCCGTCGCCAGGATGTCCAGCACCTCGAAGTCGCTGGCGCCGAGCCCGTGCGGATGCAGGGCGCGGTCGATCTCGCACATCGTGCGCGCGTGCACCGCGAGGATGTCCCGCCAGCGTTCTTCGAGCCGGGTCTCGGCCGTCGTGCCTGCCATACCGGCACGGTAGCACCGATCCGGCCAATCGTTGAGTGTGCAACTAGTGCTGTGCGCAGAGGCCGTAGGGATGTCAGGCCGCCGGGTCCTGCAGCAGCCCCACGAGGTTGCCGTCAGGGTCCTTGACGAACGCGATCAGCCGGCCGCCGCCGACGTCCTGCGCGTCATGGAGCAGCTCGGCGCCCGCCGCCAGCAGCGCCGCGAGCCGCTCCCGCAGGTCCGTCACGTGCCAGTACGGCACCGGCCCGGTCATGCCCTTGGCGTGCCCGTTCGGGTCGAGGCCGACGTCCTGGCCGGCGGCCTTGAAGCCGACGTAGTACGGCTCGTCCGCGTACGGCTCGACACCCAGCAGCGCGCCGAACAGGGCCTTGGCGCGGTCCAGGTCCTTCACCGGGTAGATGATCGTCTGCAGGCCGGCGGTCATGGTGCTCACTCCTTCGAGATGCGGGACCCGACGGTTCCTCGTCGGTGCTCTCACGCTAGGACCGGGGAGCCCGCCGCGGCTTCTCCGATCCTGACCGCTTGCCGCGTCACTCGTTGTGCGGCACTCGGCGACGGTGAGACGGGCCGCCCGGCGGGCGGGGACGAGCGCGCCAGGAGAGCGATCACGACACCGGCGAGCGCGAGGACGGCCGGCAGGGGGCGCGCCGGACGTCCGCATCTGCCGACCCAGGCGTCCGCCGTGTGACGGAGGACGAAGTCTGGGTGAAACCGGCCGACGGCTTCAACGACAAGGCGCCGTCCTCACGACCGCCAAGCGCGTCAAGGCGCAGGGCATGAAGCTGCTGGTGGACTTCCACTACTCCGACAGCTGGGCGGACCCGGGCCGGCAGAACAAGCCGGCCGCGTGGGCGGGCCATACGTACAGTCAGCTCAAGACGGACGTGTACAACCACACGTACGACGTGTTGAACGCCTTGAAGGCTCAAGGCACCACCGCCGACATGGTCCAGGTGGGCAATGAGATCAATGGCGGCATGCTGTGGTCCGAGGGACCCACGGACAACTGGAGCCGGCTCGCCGGGTTGATCAACTCGGGCTATGACGCCGTCAAGGCGGTCAACACGTCCACCACGGTCGCGCTGCACCTGGCCAAGGGCGGGGAGAAGGCCGGCACCGAGTGGTGGTTCGACAACGCGGTCGCGAACGGCGTCAAGTTCGACGCGATCGGCCTGTCGTACTACGGCTACTGGCACGGCCCGCTCTCCGACTTCCGGAGCACGCTGGACGACGCGGCCTCCCGCTACGGCAAGCCGGTGTTCGTCGCCGAGACGGCCTACCCCTTCCGGCTGGACAGCGACGACGCGCTCACCAACCAGATCGACACCACCGGCGAACTGGTCTTGGGCTACCCGGCGACCGTGGCCGGCCAGACCCGGTGGATGAACGACGTGGCGAGCATCGTGGAGGCCGTCCCGAACGGCCGCGGTCTCGGCGTCTTCTCCTGGGAGGCCACACTGGACCGTCGTCACCGGCAACGGCCGGGACCCGGCGGACGCCGCGTCCGGCAACGGCTGGGAGAACCAGGCCCTGTTCGGCTACGACGACAAGGCGCTCTCCTCCATGACGTGGTTCGGTCACCGCTGAACCGTCCGTGCACGGGCCCGGTCGCGCGCGGCGGCCGGGCCCTCGCCGTGTTCCCGTGCGGAACCGTCCCACCTCGGTCGCACTGCCGTTCGGTACCGGACAACGGCCGCCGAGTCCCGGACATGACGGCGTCGCCCGCGCCACAGTGGGCAGACTGCGTACGAGGAGGCCGGGGACGGGAGGGCGGACGGATGACGGGGACTCCCTCGGGCCGCATGCGGCAGACCATCCTCGACTGGCTCAAGGACCCGTCGGCCCACTTCCCGGCCCCGCGCCGCCGCGACCCCGCCGAGACCGGCGTCACCGCGCGGGCCGTCGCCGCCAAGCTGGGCGTGCCCCGCCGGACCGCCCTCGCCCACCTCGACTTCCTCACCCGCCTCGGCGTCCTGCGCACCCGCCGGATCCACGGCCGCACCCACTACCGGCGCGACGAGATCCGCATCGCCGAGGTGGCCCGGATGTTCGAGAAGGGCTGGTGACGGGGGGCGGGGCGGCTGCCGGCAGGGGCACCGACCGAGGGGATCCGCACATGGACCGATCCACGGCACTCGTACCGCTCCACTACGTCCCCCTGCGCGCCCACGGCCCCGAGGACGTCGTCGCCGATCCGCACGGGCGCGTGCTGACCGGAGTGGCGGACGGGCGCATCCTCCGCGTCCACCACCTCGGCGACCCGCTCACCGCCCGCGCCGAGGTGCTGGCCGAGACCGGCGGACGTCCCCTCGGACTCGAACTCCTGCCGGACGGCGACCTCGTGGTGTGCGACGCCGAACGCGGCCTGCTGCGCGTCAGCCCGCACGACGGAACCGTCCGCGTCCTCGCGGACGCGGTGGCGGGGGAGCGGCTCCGCTTCTGCAGCAACGCCGTCGCCCTGCCCGACGGCACCGTGTACTTCACCGTCTCCAGCCGCCGGCACCCCCTGGCCCGGTGGATCGGCGACATCGTCGAACACACCGGCAGCGGACGCCTGCTCCGGCTCGCCCCCGGCGACCGTGAACCCGAAGTCCTCCTGGAAGGCCTGCAGTTCGCCAACGGGCTCGCCCTCAGCGCGGACGGCTCCTTCCTGGTGATCGCCGAGACCGGCTCCTGCCGGCTCACCCGCTGCCGGCTCACCGGCCCCCGCGCCGGACACGCCGAACCCTTCGCCGACCTCCCCGGCATGCCGGACAACCTGTGGCGCGAAGGCCCCGACGGGCCGGTCTGGGTCGCCCTGGCCGGCCCCCGTGTCCCCCCGCTCGACCTGCTGCACCGCACCCCGCCGGCCGTCCGCCGCGCCGCCGCGCGGGCCGCCGTCCACGCGCCGTACCGCCCGAGCGGGACCGTCGGCGTCGTCGCCGTCGACGACCGGGGCCGGACCGTCCACCACCTCACCCGCCGGCGCTCCGGATTCCGCATGGTCACCAGCGTGTGCGCCGTCGGCGACCACCTGGTGCTCGGCAGCCTCTGGGAGGCCGGTGTGGCGGTCTGCGCCCGGCCTGCCGCCCGCTGAGGCGGCGGTACCCTGGTCCGGGCCTTGACCCGTCCGTCGGGACAGGGGCCGAACAGGAGACGTACCAGCATGACCTTCCCGGAGACGGAGATCCGCGGCCTTTGGCCCACACGACGGCGGCGGTCCGAGTGGCGTGCGCAGGCGCCCGTCGTCGCGGTCGTGGCGGTCGGCGGCGCGCTCGGCGCGGTGGCCCGCTACGCACTCGCGCTCGCCTGGCCCACGCCCGCCGGCGGGTTCCCCTGGGCGACCTTCTGGACCAACGTCTCCGGCTGCGCGGCGATGGGCGTGCTCATGGTGCTCGTCACCGAGGTGTGGGCCGCCCACCGCCTGCTGCGGCCGTTCTTCGGCACCGGTGTCCTCGGCGGCTTCACCACGTTCTCCACCTACGCGGTCGACATCCGCGGGCTGGTCGGCGCCGGGCGCCCCGGCGTGGGACTCGCCTACCTCGCCGCGACGCTCCTCGCGGCCCTCACGGCGGTGTGGCTTGCCTCGGCCGCCGCCCGCCGGGTGCTGACCGGGAGGCAGCGATGACGTCACCTGCCGAAGGCCCCCGCGCCTCCTCCCGCGTCCGCGTGCGAGGTCGCCCTCCCACCCGCCTCGGACAAAACGGACAGCGGAGGTAAGAAGTCGTTGTGAACTGGCTGCTCGTCATCGCGGGAGCCCTGGTCGGCGCACCCCTTCGCTATCTCACCGACCGCGCCGTGCAGGCCCGCCACGACTCGGTCTTCCCGTGGGGCACCTTCGTGGTGAACGTGGTCGGCTGCCTGGTCCTCGGGCTGCTCGCCGGCGCCGTCGCCGCCGGGGCCGCCGGGCCGCGAGTGCAGCTGCTGGTGGGCACCGGGCTGTGCGGTGCGCTGACGACGTACTCGACCTTCTCCTACGAGACCCTGCGGCTCACCGAGGCCGGCTCGGGCCTCTACGCTGCCCTGAACGTCGTGGCAAGCGTGGCGGCGGGGCTCGCGGCGGCCTTCACCGGGGTCTCGCTCGCCGGCGCCCTGTGGGCCTAGGTGCTTGCCGTACGGCCGGGCACAGCAAGTACTGTCTACAGCAATGTCGACCAACTCTCCTCAGAACTGGATCCCATGAGCGCCATCTCCGTCGGTCAGGCCGTCGTCCTAGGAGTAGTCGAGGGGGTGACCGAGTTCCTCCCCGTGTCCTCCACCGGCCACTTGAAGATCGCCGAGGGGCTCATGGACATCCCCGTCGACGACAAGTCCGTCGTCGGGTTCTCCGCCGTCATCCAGGTCGGCGCCATCGCCGCCGTGCTCGTGTACTTCTTCAAGGACATCAAGCGGATCGTCACCGCCTGGTTCCGCGGCCTGGCCCACCGCGAGGAGCGCTACCACCACGACTACAAGTTCGCCTGGTGGGTCATCGCCGCGACCATCCCGATCGTGCTGGTGGGCCTGGCCGCGAAGCCGCTGATCGACGGCCCGCTCGCCTCGCTGTGGGTGGTCGCCGGGTCGCTGATCGTCGGCTCGGGCGTGATGTGGGCCGCCGACCAGATGGGCCGGCACAAGCGCGGAGAGGACGACACGTCCTTCAAGGACGCGATGTGGGTCGGCTGCTCCCAGATCCTCGCCCTGCTCTTCCCCGGTTTCTCCCGCTCCGGCGCCACCATGTCCACCGCGCTCATCCTGGACCTGGACCGCGTCGCCGCCACCCGGCTGTCCTTCTTCCTCGGCATCCCCGCCCTGACCGGCGCGGGCCTGTACGAGCTGAAGGACGCCCTCGGCGCGGGGGTCGGCGCCGCCCCGCTGGCCGTCGGCACGATCGTCTCGTTCGTGGTCGCCTACGCCTCCATCGCCTGGCTGCTCAAGTTCGTCGCAAAGCACTCCTTCAACGCCTTCGTGATCTACCGGATCGTCATCGGCGTCGGCCTCCTCGGTCTGCTGGCCACCGGCACGCTCAGCAGCTGAACCGAGCGGCCGAGCGGACGCCGCTGATCATTCACGGGGTGCGGATGCCTGCATTCAGGCACCGCACCCCGTGAATGTTTCCTTACGCGATGCCTTGACAGTCCCCGCCCGCACCCCGCAGGATCGCTCCCGTGAACCTGTCAGACAGCCAGACAGGTGGTCCGGCCCCGCGGCGCGTCAGCGCCATGGAAGCGGTGCTCGCCCACCTCCGCGACGCCATCGAGCGCGGCCGGTACGCCATCGGCGACAAGCTCCCCTCCGAGGCCGAGCTGTGCCGCACCCTGGAGGTGTCCCGGCCCGTGCTCCGCGAGGCGCTGCGCGCGCTGCAGACCATGGGCCTCACGGTCTCCCGGACCGGCAAGGGCACCTTCGTCGTCGCGAACGCGGTCGAGGACCCGACCTTCGGCGACTACGCCGCCAGCGACCTGCTCGAAGTGCGCCGCCACATCGAGATCCCGGTCGCCGGATACGCGGCCCTGCGCCGGACCCCGGAGAACCTGGACCACCTGGCCCACCTGCTCGACCGCATGGAGCGGGAGACGGACACCACCGCCTGGGTCGCGATGGACACCCTCTTCCACCTCGCCGTGGCCGAGGCCGCCCAGAACCCGGTCTTCCGCCGGGTCATCGAGGAGATCCGCGACGCACTGGCGCGTCAGTCGGCCTTCCTCAACGAGCTGGGCGGGCGCCGCGAGCAGTCCAACCGCGAGCACCGGGCGATCGTCGAGGCGCTGGCCGACGGTTCCGAGCACGACGCGGTGGAGGCCATGAGCCACCACCTGGACCGCGTCGAGACGACCCTCACCGACATCGTGCGTCCCCAGCGGACGGACCCCCCTACGGAAGGCGGACCCGAGGCGTGAGCGAGCAGCACCTCAAAGACGAGACGCGCCCCTCGTCCGGCCATGTCGACGCCGGAGACGCCGGCTACAGCAAAGGTCTGAAGCACCGGCACGTCAACATGATCGCCATCGGCGGTGCCATAGGCACCGGCCTCTTCCTCGGCGCGGGCGGCCGGCTCGCCGACGCCGGGCCCTCCCTCTTCATCGCGTACGCCGTCTGCGGCGTCTTCGCCTTCCTGGTCGTCCGGGCCCTGGGCGAACTCGTCCTGTACCGCCCGTCCTCCGGTGCCTTCGTGTCGTACGCCCGGGAGTTCCTGGGCGAGAAAGGCGCGTACACCGCGGGCTGGATGTACTTCCTCAACTGGGCGACCACCGGTATCGCCGACATCACGGCGGTCGCCACCTACACCCACTACTGGGGCATGTTCTCGGACATCCCGCAATGGTTGATCGCATTGATCGCCCTTGCGGTCGTCCTCACCGTCAACCTGATCTCGGTCAAGATATTCGGCGAACTGGAGTTCTGGTTCGCCATCGTCAAGGTCGGCGCGCTCGTCGTGTTCATGTGCATCGGCATCTTCCTGCTGGTCACCCAGCACCCGGTCGACGGCCACCACCCCGGCCCGTCCCTGATCACCGACAACGGCGGCATCTTCCCCAACGGCCTGCTGCCCATGCTGCTGATCATCCAGGGCGTCGTCTTCGCCTACGCCTCCGTCGAGCTGGTCGGCGTGGCCGCCGGCGAGACCGAGAACCCCGAGAAGATCATGCCGAAGGCGATCAACTCGATCATGTGGCGCGTGGGCCTGTTCTACGTCGGCTCCGTCGTCCTGCTGTCCATGCTGATGCCCTGGAACCAGTACAGCGCCGGCGAGAGCCCCTTCGTGACGGTCCTGTCGCACATCGGCGTCCCCGCGGCCGGCGACGTGATGAACCTGGTCGTGCTCACCGCCGCCATGTCCTCGCTGAACTCCGGCCTGTACTCCACCGGCCGCATCCTGCGCTCCATGGCCATGAGCGGCTCGGCCCCGAAGTTCACCGCACGGATGAGCCGCAGCCAGGTCCCGTACGGCGGCATCCTCCTCACCAGCGGTATCTGTGTCCTCGGCGTGGGCCTCAACTACGTCGTCCCCGCCGACGCGTTCGAGATCGTCCTCAACTTCGCGGCGATCGGCATCCTCGCGACCTGGGGCATGATCATGCTCTGTCACCTGCTCTTCTGGCAGAAGACCCAGAAGGGCGAGCTGACCCGGCCGTCGTACCGGCTGCCGGGCTCCCCCTGGACCGAACTCGTGACGCTGGCGTTCCTCGCCTCCGTCCTGGTCCTCATGTACGCCGACGGCGGCGCCGGACGCACCACCGTGCTCTGTCTGCCGCTGATCGTCGCCGCACTGGTCGCGGGCTGGTACGCCATCCGCGCCCGCATGTCCCGCACATCCACCGGCGCCGACGCGTAACCCGCGTACCGGCCGACCCCGACCCCATGATTCAGGCAGTGATGCACAGCAGTTCCCCCGCCGACGCGCCCGTCGTCCGCGAACCCCTCCACGCCCCCGTCGCCCACCTCGTCCGCGGCGGGGTCGTCGAGGGCATTCACTACGGCTCCGTCGTCGTCCTCGGCACCGACGGCCAGGTCCGGTTCCAGCTCGGTGACATCGAGGCGGCCTTCTACCCGCGTTCGGCCCTCAAGCCCGTCCAGGCCGTGGCCATGCTGCGGGCGGGGCTGCCGCTCGACGGCGAACTGCTGTCGCTGGCCGCCGCGAGCCACTCCGGCGAGGAGCGCCACCTCGCCGGCACCCGCCGCATCCTCGAACTCGGCGGCCTCACCGAGGACCACCTGCGCAACGTTCCCGACATGCCGTTCGACCCGGTCGTCAGGGACACCTGGATCCGCGAGGGCCGGCCGCCCTCCCGGCTCGCCCAGAACTGCTCCGGCAAGCACGCCGCCATGCTGTGGACCGCCAAGCTCAACGGCTGGTCCCTGGACGACTACCTCGCGCCGGAGCACCCGCTCCAGCAGGCCGTCGCCGCGACCGTCGAGGACCTGACCGGCCAGCGCGTCGCCCGGGTCACCGTCGACGGCTGCGGCGCGCCGCTCTTCTCCGTCTCCCTGCACGGACTCGCCCGCGCCGTCGCCCGGATCACCTCCGCCGCGCCCGGCACGCCCGAGGCCCGGGTCGCCGACGCGATGCGCGAGCACGCCGAGATGGCCTCCGGCTCGGGGCGTGACGTGGCCGCGCTGATGCGGGCCGTGCCGGGGCTGCTGGCCAAGGACGGCTTCGAGGGCGTGCAGGTCGCCGCGCTGCCGGACGGCCGGGCCGTCGCGGTGAAGATCGCCGACGGGGCGAACCGGGCGCGGATTCCCGTCGCCGCGGCGGCGCTCGCGCGCGCGGGCGTCGACCCCGCCCTGCTCACCGAGTTCGCGGGGGAGCCGCTGCTCGGGGGCGGGGAGCCGGTGGGGTGTGTGCGGGCGGTGCGTGCGCTGGACCCGGTTCCGCTCACTGCCTGCGCGTAGCGCTCCGCTGCCCCGGCCGCCGTGGACCCGCGGGTCCGTCGTGGTTGATCGCGCAGTTCCCCGCCCCCCTCCGGGGCGCTCACACCTCCGTACCTCAGAAAGAGGACCGTACCCTCATGACCGCCGCCACCCGCAGCGAACACGATCTGCTCGGGGACCGCGATGTGCCCGCCGACGCGTACTGGGGTGTCCACACCCTGCGCGCGACGGAGAACTTCCCCATCACCGGCACGCCGATCTCCGCCTACCCGCATCTGATCGACGCCCTGGCCGCCGTGAAGGAGGCCGCCGCCCTCGCCAACGAGGAACTCGGGCTGCTGGCGCCCGAGAAGGCGTCCGCGATCGTCGCCGCCTGCCGGGAGATCCGGGCCGGCGAGCTGCACGACCAGTTCGTCGTGGACGTCATCCAGGGCGGTGCCGGCACGTCCACCAACATGAACGCCAACGAGGTCGTGGCGAACCGCGCGCTGGAACTGCTCGGCCACGCCAAGGGGCAGTACACGTATCTGCACCCCAACGAGGACGTCAACCTCGGCCAGTCGACCAATGACGTCTACCCGACCGCCGTCAAGATAGCGACGATCTTCGCGGTACGTGGACTGCTCAAGGCGATGTCCGTACTCCAGGACGCGTTCGCCCGTAAGGCCGTCGAGTTCCGTGACGTGCTCAAGATGGGCCGTACACAGTTGCAGGACGCGGTACCGATGACGCTCGGTCAGGAGTTCTCCGCATTCGCCGTCATGATCGAGGAGGACCGCAGCCGTCTTGCCGAGGCCGTCGAGCTGATCCATGAGATCAACCTCGGTGCCACGGCCATCGGCACCGGCCTCAACGCTCCCGCCGGCTACGCCGAGGCCGCCCGCCGGCACCTGTCCGCCATCACCGGCCTGCCGCTGGTCACTGCGGCCAACCTGGTGGAGGCCACCCAGGACTGCGGTGCCTTCGTCCAGATGTCCGGCGTCCTCAAACGCATCGCGGTCAAGGTCTCCAAGAGCTGCAACGACCTGCGACTGCTGTCCTCCGGTCCGCGCGCGGGTCTCGGCGAGATCAACCTGCCGCCGGTGCAGGCCGGTTCGTCGATCATGCCGGGCAAGGTCAACCCGGTCATCCCCGAAGTGGTCAACCAGGTCGCCTTCGAGGTGATCGGCAACGACGTCGCCATCACCATGGCCGCCGAGGCCGGACAGCTCCAGCTCAACGCCTTCGAGCCGATCATCATGCACTCCCTGTCGGAGTCCGTCACGCACCTGCGGACGGCCTGCCTGACGCTGGCCGAGCGCTGTGTGTCCGGCATCACCGCCAACACCGAGCGGCTGCGCGCCACCGTCGAGAACTCCATCGGCCTGGTCACCGCGCTCAACCCGCACATCGGCTACACCGCCGCCACCGACATCGCCAAGGAGGCCCTCGCCACGGGCCGCGGCGTGGCCGAACTGGTCCTGGAGAAGGGCCTGCTGCCCGCAGAACAGCTCACGGGACTCCTCCGGCCCGAGGTGCTCGCGGGCAGCGGGACCACGCCGGCGATCTGACCCGACGGCACCCGCGTGCCACCCGGCCCGGTCCCCCGGCAGGACCGGTCCGCGGGTGCCGTCACACGCAGGGACCCCCTGCGGGCTCCCGGCGCCGCCGCGCAGGACGCCCCCCGAGCGCCCCGGCGTCAGGGGTGCGGCATGATGACGATCATGTCCTCGCAGTTCCAACCGGTCCTCGATCGCATCATGGCGGAGATCGATCGCACTCCCGGGCGCGGCCGGTCCGCCGACTACATCCCGGCGCTCGCCGCCCGTGACCCGCGCACGTTCGGCATGGCCGTCGCCGAACTGGACGGCACGGTGTACGGTGTGGGGGAGTGGCGGCAGCCGTTCTCCACGCAGTCGATCACCAAGGTGTTCACGCTCGCCCTGGACCTGGCCCGCGAGGGCGACGAACTCTGGGAGCACGTGGGCCGCGAGCCCTCCGGCAACCCGTTCAACTCCCTGGTCCAGCTGGAGTACGAGAACGGCATCCCGCGCAATCCCTTCATCAACGCGGGCGCGCTCGTCGTCACCGACCGCCTGCACACCCGTACCGGGGACGCGGCCGGCGAGCTGCTGTCCTTCCTGCGCGCCGAGAGCGGCAACCCCGATCTCGGCTTCGACGAGGAGGTCGCCGCGTCCGAGACCGCCCACGGTGACCGCAACGCCGCGCTCGCCCACTTCATGGCGTCCTACGGCAACATCGACAACCAGGTGCCGGTCCTGCTCGACCAGTACTTCCGGCAGTGCTCCATCGCCGCCTCCTGCGCCGACCTGGCCCTCGCCACCGGCTTCCTCGCCCGGCACGGCATCCGCGCCGACGGCAGCCGGCTGCTCAGCCGCAGCCAGGCCAAGCAGGTCAACGCGGTCATGCTGACCTGCGGCACGTACGACGCGGCCGGCGACTTCGCCTACCGCGTCGGCCTGCCCGGCAAGAGCGGGGTCGGCGGCGGGATCATCGCCGTCGTACCGGGCCGGTGCACGCTCTGCGTGTGGAGCCCGGGCCTGGACGAACGCGGCAACTCGGTGGCGGGTGTGGCAGCCCTCGACCGTTTCACGACGCTGACCGGGCTGTCGGTGTTCTGAGGGCGTCACCTTCCGGCACGGGGGGCGGGGGAGCCGACCCGGATCCGATCGGAACCCACGACGTGCCAGTCACACCTCGGCCCCCGCCCGGCAGGGCTGTCGTCGCCTTCCGGCCACCCGGCGTCGACATGCTGCCCTCCTTCGCCGTGCTGGTCCGCGCCGGGCACCCGCGGATCGCGGCCGCCCTGTACGCGGTGCTGTGCACCAGCGTGGTGTGGCTGTGGCTCGACGACGCCTCCGGCCCGGACGGGTTCCTGGGCAGCAATCTGCACCTGGATCGCGCTGGGCATGCCGCTCGGCCTGCCGGTGGGTCAGTCGCGGGCGCCTCGGCTCCCCTTGGCCCGCAGCACCAGCGCCACGGCCCCCGCGCCGAGCCCGGAGAGCCCCGCGACGACGGCGGTGCCGGACCAGTCCGAGTCGTCGTCCGGTGCCACGGCCGCCGCCACCGGCGTCGCGGACGCCGCCGGACGGGAGGAGGGCGGACGCAGCCCGTCCAGCGAGCCGACCGGGTCGACCCGTCCGGCCGCGGCGAAGCCCCAGTCGAGCAGGGCGCGGGCCTCCTCGTACACGGTGAACCCGCCGTCGGCCTGAGGGTTCAGCACGCTCACCACGAGGGTGCGCCCGCTCCGGCGCGCCGCGGCCACCAGGGTGTTGCCCGCGTTGCTCGTGTAGCCGTTCTTGATCCCGATGAGCCCTGGGTACGGCGCCACGCCGTCCTCGCCGGTCAGCAGCCGGTTGGTGTTCTCGATGGGGTACGGCGACCCGTCACCGGGGAAGGGAGCCTCGACGGTGGCGCAGTACCGGGCGAAGTCGGGGTTGCGCAGGCCCGCCCGGCCGAACACCGCGAGGTCGAAGGCGGAGGACACCTGGCCGGGGGCGTCGTAGCCGTCCGGGGAGACCACATGGGTGTCCAGGGCGCCGAGCGAGCGGGCCTTGTCCTGCATGCGGGCGGCCGTGGCCTCCCAGCCGCCGCCCATCCGGGCGAGCACGTGCACGGCGTCGTTCCCGGAGCTGAGGAAGACGCCGCGCCACAGGTCGGCCACCTGGTAGGTGTGCCCTTCCTCGACGCCGACCAGGCTGCTGCCCTCGCCGACGTCGTCCAGCTCGCCGTACCGCACGGTGTGCTGCTGCCCGCTGGGCAGCGCCGGCAGCACGGTGAGCGCGAAGAGGGTCTTCAGGGTGCTCGCGGGCGGGAGCTCGCGGTGGGCGTCGTACGCGGCCAGCACCTCCCCGCTGCCCGCGTCGGCGACGAGCCAGGAGAGCGCCGAGACGTCCGGCAGCCCGGGCGCGTCCCGGTGCGGCCGGACCTGGATGCCGGAGCGGTAGAGCAGGGACGGCCCCGGCATCGCCGCCCGGGGGCGGGGCGGGGCGGGCTCCCCGGCGGGCTGCGCGGCCCGGGGTCCGGCGGCGGCAGCGGCCGGCGTGAGCGCCAGCAGGCCCGCCACACAGAGGGAGCAGGCCGACACCGCCACGCGATAAGAGAATCCGGTGATCATATGATCAAAGTACGAACTCGGTGCGCATGCACCACGCCGCCGGGCCGTTCGGGTCGCCCGGGCAACCCGGATGCCGCACCCGGCCGCCCCGAGACCGCGGGTCAGGCGGCCGGCAGGGTGGGCCGGACCTGCCGCAGGAACGCGGCGTTGCCGGGTGTGGCGCGCAGCCGCTCCATCAGGGTCTCCAGCCCGGAGGGTCCGCCCTCCCGGGAGCGCAGGACGCGGCGCAGACCGTGTACGGCCGTCAACTCGGCCGGGGAGAGCAGGAGTTCCTCGCGGCGGGTGCCACTGGCGTCGATGTCGACGGCGGGGAAGACGCGGCGGCCGGCGAGTTCCCGGTCCAGGCGCAGTTCCATGTTGCCCGTGCTCTTCAGCTCCTCGAAGAAGTAGCCGTCGGCGCGGGAGCCGGTGTCCACGAGGACCGTGGCGAGGATGGTGAGGGAGCCGCCCTCCTCGGCCTGGCGCGCGGCACCGAAGAACCGCTTCGGGCCGAGCAGCGCACCGGCGTCGACACCGCCGCTCAGGGTACGGCCGCCGGCGGCGAAGGCGTTGTTGTGCGCCCGGCACAGCCGGGTCAGCGAGTCCAGCAGGACGACGACGTCCTCACCGGCCTCCACCAGGCGCTTGGCCCGCTCCACGACGAGGTCGGCGAGGGCGATGTGCTCCTTGGCCGGCCGGTCGAAGGTGGAGGCGTACACCTCGCCGCGCACCGAGCGGCGCATGTCGGTGACCTCCTCGGGGCGCTCGTCCAGCAGGAGGACCATCAGCCGGCACTCGGGGTGGTTGCCGGCCACGGCGGCGGCGAACTGCTGGAGCAGTACCGTCTTGCCGGTCTTCGGCGGGGCCACGATGAGGCCGCGCTGGCCCTTGCCGACCGGCGCGAGCAGATCGGTGACGCGTCCGGCCAGGCCGGAGGCGGGGTGTTCCAGGCGGATCCGCCGGTGCGGGTGCAGCGGGGTGAGGTCGCGGAAGTGCGGCCGGGAGTCCAGCTCGCCGGGGGCGCGTCCGTTGACGCGCGCGATGTCGGTCAGGGCCCGCTGCGCGCCCCGGACGCCTTCGACCAGGTCGCCCTTGCGCAGTCCGTGGCGGCGGATCAGCGCCGGCGGGACCTGCGGATCGGCGGGGGAGGGCAGGAGGCTCGCGGCCCTCAGGTGCCCCTTCCCGTGCGCGTCGATGTCGAGGACACCGGTGACGAGCGGAGTGGCCTGGGCCTGCCGGGCCACGGGCGGGTGTTCGAGTGTGGTGGTCATGGGGGGAGTCCTTTCGCGGACGGATCAGAGCGGAAGAAGGGGGAGAGGCCGCGAGCGGGAGGCGCCTGTGACTGCCTCCGGGCGGCGGGAACGGCACCTCGGGTACGGCGCGGAAGGCCCGTCGCGAGGTGGTGCCGAGAAGCTGACGCGCCGGGAGCCGGACATCCGGAAACGGCGGACGGATCAGCGTGAAGGAGAGAAACTTGCACCGGCGGCCACGGTGGCCGTGCACGAGTGCTGAGGGAACGGTACCACTCGGTGGAGTACCTCGTCCGTGATCGGGTCAACACAACACCGGACCGGTCTGTTCCCGGGGTGGGCGTCCTCTCGGGGAGACGTCGGGAGGGTTCGCCTTGTCAGGGGAACGTCAGGAGCATCCGGTGGGCACCTCGGCCGCCCGCACCTCCCACCGCCTGGACCCCGCCGGCGGTTGACCGCACGCCGTCGACGCGCGACTGCTGGCCCAGGGTGCCGTGGCCCCGGTCGAGCTGCCCGGCGGGATCGGGGGCATGGCCGTACTCGGGCACGAAGCGCTGAAGGAGTTCCTGCAGCATCCCCAAGTCGCCAAGGACGCACGCCACTTCGCCGTCCTGCGCGAGGGGAGGATCGCCGAGGCCGGCCGTTGCTGACGTTCGCCACCGTGCCGGGCATGACCACCGCCGACGGGGACGACCACCGGCGGTTGCGGTCCCTGGCCGCTCGCGCCTTCACGCCCCGCCGGGTGGCGGAACTGCGGCACGCGTCGAGGAGCTGACGGAGTCACTGCTCGACGGCCTGGCGCACGCCGCCGCCGCGGGCGACGGGGTCGCCGATCTGCGGCGGCACTTCGCCCTGCCCCTGCCGATGGGTGTGATCTGCGGACTCCTCGGTGCGGACGTGGAGTTCCGGGACCGACTGCACCGGCTCGGCAGCCTGGTCGTGGCCACCGACACCGCACCGGCCGAGGCCGTCGCGGCCCACCGCGAACTCGTCGCCGTCCTGGGCGAGATCGCCGCGACGAAGGCGGCGCGGCCCGCCGACGACCTCACGAGCGCGCTCATCGCCGCCCGCGACGAGGGCGGCGACCGGCTCGGCGGGCAGGAACTGATCGGCACCCTGCTGCTGATGATCATCGCCGGGCACGAGACCACCCTCAACCTGATCACCCACGCGTGCGCGCCCTGTGCTCCCACCCCGAGCAGCTCGGCCTGGTGCGCGCGGGCCGGGCGAGCTGGGCGGACGTGGTGGAGGAGACGCTGCGCTGGGACGCGCCGGTCAGGTACTTCCCGTTCCGCTACCCCGCGCGGGACCTGACCGTCGCCGGCACGCTCGTACCCGCCGGCACCCCCGTCCTCGCCGGGTACTCCGCCGCCGGCCGCGATCCGGCGGCGCACGGCCCGGACGCCGACCGCTTCGACCTGACCCGCTCCGCCCGGCCCGGCGCCGTACGGCATCTGTCCCTCGGGCACGGCGCCCACTACTGCCTGGGCGCGCCACTCGCCCGGCTGAAGGCAACGGTCGCCCTGGAGCGGCTGTCCACCCGCTTCCCGTCGCTGCGACTCGCCGTGCCCGAAGCCGACCCGGTGCCGCACGCGGGCTTCGTCGGCAACAGCGTGCGCGCCCTGCCGGTGCGGCTCGCGGCGGGGTGACCCGTCCCGGCCGCGAACGGCCGGACCGTCAGCGCCGGGAGCAGAAGTCGACAGACCATAACGATCCCGGACGTCAGGGGACTTGACCACCAACCGTGCACTATCTTCGCGACATGTCCACGCCACCGCAGGTTCCGCAGCCGGCCGACCAGCCCGCACAGCAGCCCCCACAGCCCCAGCAGCCGGCCGTCCCGCCACAGCCGACGGCCTACCCGTACCCGAACCCGCAGTCACCCCAGCCGGGAACGTTCTACGCGCAGCCCACCCTGGCCGCCCAGCCCCCGCCGGGACAGCAGCAGCCGGGGAACCCGTACGCGCAGGCACCCCAGTACGGGCCGGTGCCGCCCGTCCCCCCGGCCGGCGGCGGTGGGGCCGGCCGTGCGGTGCTGTGGGCCGCCGTCGGCGCGGTCGTGGCCTCCGCCGCGTGGGCGGCCGGTGTCCTCCTCGTCGGCGGGCAGAGCGACAGCGCGGACCTGCGCGGCTACTCGGCGCCCTCCAACATGTGCTCCAGCGCCGACTACTCGTCCTTCAAGGACGAGTACACGGAGAACGACTCCTCGCCGACCCGCACCTCGCTCAAGGACAAGGCGCTGGACGAGAGTTACTGCAGCCTGGGTCTGAAGAAGCCGGGCTCGTCGTACGCGGACGCCTATCTGACCATGCAGCTGGACCTGCACAAGAAGACCGACCCCGCGCCCGAGTTCACCGCCACCTGGAAGAACTACGGGGACAGCCACACCGGTTACGACGTCGACGCCGTCGAGGGCATCGGCGACGAGGCCTACCTGGTGAGCCAGGACACCACGAACGGCTCCTCCTCCAGCGGCTCCCGGTACGCAACGCTCGCCGTCCGCGACGGCTGGGTGACGTACACGATGAGCTACAGCGTCTACCTCACCTCGTACGACGAGGACAAGGACCCGCCGGCGCTGACCGACGTCACCGACTGGCTGAAGACCGACGCCAAGGCCACGCTGCGGCAGCTCCAGGACTGATCGCCGCCGTGCCGCAGCGGGCGCGGCGCGTCACGCCGGCCGCGCCTCGGCATCCTCGACGATCTGCTCGAACCGGGCGCCCATGGCCTCGCCGAGGGCCCGCGCGCCCGACAGCGGACGGACCATGACCATGAGGTCGTCGATCAGGCCGTCCTCGTTCACATGCAGGAAGTCGCAGCCGGTCAGCTCCCGGTCGCCGACCCGGGCCCGGAAGACCAGCGCGTGGTCCGGGCCGTCCGGGTCGCCGATCTCCCGGACGTACCGGAAGTCCTCGAAGACCTGGACCACCGCGCGCAGCACCGCCGCGGTGATCGCCTTGCCCGGATACGGCTTGAAGGCGACCGGGCTGGTGAAGACGACGTCCTCGGCCAGCAGCGCCTCGATGGCGTCCAGGTCCCCGGCCTCCACCGCCTCGCGGAACGCCCGCATCGGCTCACCCCACTTGCTAGTCAACTAGTTGAATAAGTGTGGATGAGATTACTCAACTGACTGCTAGCCTGTCCACATGTCGCTCAAGTACGCCGTCCTGGCCGCCCTGCTGGAGGGCGAGGCCTCGGGCTACGAGCTGTCGAAGGCCTTCGACGTCTCGTTCGCGAACTTCTGGCCCGCGACCCCCCAGCAGCTCTACCGGGAGCTGGAGCGCCTCGCCGGCGACGGGCTGGTCCAGGCCCGCACCGTGCAGCAGGAACGCCGGCCCAACAAGCGGATGTTCACGCTCACCGAGGCCGGCCGGGCCGAGCTGAGCGCGTTCACCGCCGAGCCGCCGAAGCGGCCCACCGCGATCCGGGACGAACTCCTCATCAAGGTCCAGGCCATGGACGGGGGCGACCCGGAGGTCACCCGGGCGCTGATCGAGGAACGCATGGGCTGGGGGCGCGGCAAGCTCGACCGCTACCGGAGGGTGCGCGAGCGCCTGCTCGACGGGCGGACGGAGGAGGAGTTCCTCCAGACCGCCGACCGGGTCGGGCCGTACCTCACCCTCATGGCAGGGATCGCCTTCGAGGAGGAGAACCTGCGCTGGTGCGAGCGGGTCCTCACGGTGCTTCAACGGCGCGGTGCCGTCGCCTCAGCCCGGCAGATCGCTCATCAGGGTGGTGATCGCGGGCGGAACGGGTCGTGACCCTGCGAGGTGCTGCACAGTGGGCGGGTGCCTCGCCGACTTCTTCCGCTGCTGGTGGCGGCGCTGGTGACCGTCGCCGGCTGCACCACCGTCAGCTCCGATCCCCTGCCCGACGCCGCCCGCCCACGGCGCTCCCTCGCCCCTGACACGGTGGTGCGGCCCTCGGTGGTCCACGAGCCGGTCGCAGCGCCGTCCGGGCACGCGGCGCTGGTCCGCACCGGCCACGGGCCCCGCTCGTCGGCCGGGCCCCGCCGGAGCAGCGGGACCGGCCGCGGACCGGTGTCCGCGGCGCCTCCCCGGGCGGTGGCACCGGCCGCCCCGCCGGTGCGACACCCCCGCCCGGAGCGCCGGTCACCGGTACGACACCCGGTCCGGCGCCCCCGCCCGGCCTCCTGGCCGCCCGCCGCCGCCCACATGCGCGACCTGTGCCGCCAGGCGGACGGCGTGACCACGCCGGAGGTCGCGCGGCTCTGCCACGACACCTTCGGCTGACAGCCGCACAGCGGTCGGCCGAGCCCGGGGTGTGCTGCCGGCCGGCTCGCGGGGGTGCCCGGGGTGGAAGCCGGCCCTCGCCGTTGCCGCACGTGCCGCGGCACCACCGTCATAGGCTGACGTCATGTTCGGTCCCGAAGGCCCCACGCTGCGCGAGCTGGCCGTGCAGGCGCTGTCGTCCGTCGAGCGCGGCTACGACCTGCTCGCGCCGAAGTTCGATCACACCCCCTTCCGGACGTCCGACGCCGTGCTGGACTCCGTGGCGAAGGCGCTCGCCCCGCTCGGCCCGTTCACGGACGGACTGGACCTGTGCTGCGGCACCGGTGCCGGGACTCACCTGCTGACCGGACTGTGCCGCCGCAGCGTCACCGGGGTCGACTTCAGCGCCGGCATGCTCGACGTCGCCCGGCGGCGGGTGCCGACCGCGGACGGGCCCAGGGTCGCCTGGGTGCGCGGCGACGCCCGGGCCCTGCCATTCACGGCCGCCTTCGACCTCGTCGTCTCCTTCGGGGCGTTCGGTCACTTCCTGCCCCGCGAACTGCCCGGGCTCTTCGCCCAGGTCCGCTCGGTGCTGCGGCCCGGTGGCCGCTTCGCCTTCCCGGTGTTCGCGCCGCCCCGCCCGGCACACCCCGGCTACTGGACGCTGCTCGGCTTCGACGCGGTGATGCGGGTGCGCAACGCGCTGTGGCGACCGCCGTTCGTCATGTACTACCGGACCTTCCGACTGAGCACCGTCCTGCGGGAGCTGGAGCGCGCGGGCCTGACGGTCGAGCTGGGCGTCCTGCCCGGGTTCGGCCGGCGAGCCGACGGCAGCCCGCGCGCCCGGCTGGTGGTGGCCCGACGAGCCGACGCGGCGCCCCACGGCGATCAGCCCGCGGCGGGCAGCGTGAACTCGTAGACCAGGGCGTCGCGTTCGGCGTTCACCACCAGATCGGTGATCTCCAGCGGGCGCGCGTACTGGTCGTGCACGCGCCGGGTCACCCGCACCGAGGAGGCGTCGCCGACCTGGGTGATGGCGTCCCGGTGGTGCAGGGTCAAGCCCGCCTTGCGCATCCAGTCGTAGGCCCGCCGCAGCTGCGCGGGCGTGGCCCCGTCGGCCCGGTCCCGGTAGCGGGCCAGCTCCGCCACCTCGGCCAGCACCACCGCGGAGAACGACGTCACCGCCGTGCGCAGCGACCGGCCGTCCGGCGTCACCGACCGGTAGCGGTGCACGAGCGTCGGCCGGTGCGGGGCCAGGCCCAGTGCCCGCGCATGCTCCGGCGGCGGCTGCTCCCAGGTCACCGTGGCCCGGTCGACCGCGTACGGGTCCGCCGACCGCGCGCCCACCGGGAAGGTGAGCGATTCCGGCGTCTCGACGGGCCGGCCGGGCAGCGTCGCGTGGCTGCCCCGCCGGTCGGTGGCGACCGCACCGCTGCGGCGCAGCACCTCCAGCGCCTGCCGGACGGTCTCCCGGCTGACCCCGTAGTGCGCGGCCAGGTGCCGTTCGCCCGGCAGCCGTTCGCCGGGTGGAATGGTGCCGGCGCGCAGTTCGTCGAGCAGCAGCGCCGCGATCCGCCCGTACAAGGGCCGGACGTCGCCGGGCGGGGGATCGTGCGGGGTGGTGCGGGCCATGCCGCGCCCTCCTGTCGGTGACAAAAGGTAGTCATGCGGGTTCAGTGCGCGACCATGACTACCATTGGTCTAAACCACAACGGAAGAGCGGTCTGCCGGTTCGACCGAAATCCACCCGCCCGCCCGGCGGTCACCAGGTGCCCTACCGCACCCTCACAGGGCGCTGTAGAGGGCGTTCACCAGCGCTGTCTTCCGTGGATCATTGGCGATGTGCGGCCCCATCCGGTTCATGACGTAGCCCAGCGACACCCCCGCGTCCGGGTCGGCGAGCCCACAGGATCCGCCGAACCCGTCGTGGCCGAAAGCCCGCGGATTCGGCCCGTACGACCCCTGGGGCCCGCTCAGCCACAGTCCGAGGCCCACCTCGGTCTCGCCCTCGAACCCCGCACCGAGCACCAGGTCACGGCAGCGGCCCTGACCCTCGCGCACCCGCTCCGCCGCCTCCCGCGACAGGATCCGCCGGCCGCCGTACGAGCCGCGCCCGGCGAAGACGCCGTACAGCGCCGCGACCGCCCGGGCGGTGCCGTGGCCGTTGGCCGCCGGGATCTCCGCCGCCCGCCAGGCGGGGCTGTTCGCCTCCGCCGCCCCGACGAGGGGGTTGGTCAGGGCCGCCAGCGCCGCGGGTGCCAACTGGCTGAAGACCGCCGCCTGTTCACTGCGCGAAGCGGTCGGCGGACGCACCAGTTCCGCCGCCCGGCCGGAGTCCCGCTCCGGCAGGCCCACCGTGAAGTCGAGCCCCAGCGGTCCGGTCACCTCCCGCGCCAGGAAGGCCCCCGGCCGCAGTCCCGAGACCCGCCGCACGACCTCCCCGACCAGGAAGCCGTACGTCAGCGCGTGGTACCCGGACCGAGTGCCCGGCTCCCACCAGGGCGCCATGGCCGCGAGCCGCGCGGTGGTCAGCTCCCAGTCGTACAACTCCTCCAGGGTGTGCGGCTCGCGCGGCCCGGACAGCCCGGCGCGGTGCGACAGCAGGTGCCGTACGAGCACCCTCTCCTTGCCCTCGGCGGCGAATTCCGGCCAGTACGTGGCCACCGGCGCGTCGAGGTCGAGCAGCCCCCGGTCGGCGAGGATGTGCGCGCACAGGGCCACGGGCCCCTTGGTGGTCGACCACACGTTCACCACGGTGTCCCGTGCCCAGGGCCGGGTGCGGGCCGCGTCCGCCCAGCCGCCCCACAGGTCCACCACCGTCTCCCCGGCGACGGTCACCGCCACCGCGGCGCCGAGTTCCCCGCGTTCGCGGAAGTTCTCCGCGAACGCCTCCCTCACCGCTGCGAACCGCGGATCGCAGTGCCCGTGGATCCGTGCGTCCGTCTCCGGTGCCTGCCGTGTCTCCTGGGCTTCGTGCGCGGACATGTGGCCTCCGTCGTCGCCGGGATCCCGGGCCGCGGCACTGCGGCCCGGGCGCTCCGAACGTACCGACTGGTCGGACCGGAGGAAAGACCGGCGCCGCCGGCACCGGCCCTCAGGCGTACGACCGCAGCCAGCGCACCTTCTCCGCCTCCTGGAAGGGGCCGCCGCCCTCGTGGTCGTTGAACTCGTACACCTCGATCGCCTTGTCCTCGTGCGCCCACGCGTTGAACGCCGCGAACACGGTCGACGGCGGGCAGGTCTGGTCCTCCAGGGCCGCCGAGAACAGGGCCGGTGCCCGGCCCCGGGACGCGAAGTGCACCCCGTCGAAGTAGGACAGCGTGCGCAGCACGTCCGCCGAACGCCCGCGGTGCGTCTTCAGGAACAGCCCTATCTCCCGGTACGGGTGACGGTCCGTCAGGGTCGTCGCGCGCGGGAAGTCGCACAGGAACGGCACGTCCGGGGCGACCGCCACCAGGTCCGGGACCAGGCCGCCGATCGCCAGGGCGATGCCGCCGCCCTGGCTCGCGCCGGTCACCGCCGTCCGTGCCGGGTCGGCCAGCGGGTGGGTACGGGCGGCCTCGACCGCGCGCACGGCGTCCGTGAACACCCGGCGGTAGTAGTAGTTCTCCGGCGCGTCGACGCCCCGCGTCATGAAGCCCGGGTACGCGGGTGCCGCGCCCACCGGGTCCGGCGTCCCGCCCCCACTGCCCCAGGCGCTGCCCTGGCCGCGGGTGTCCATCGCGAAGTGGGCCCGTCCCGTCGACGCCCACAGCAGGTTCTCGTGCGGCAGGCCGCGCCCGCCGCCGTAGCCGATGAACTCCACGACCAGCGGCAGCGGTCGCGTGGCGCCGGCCGGAAGGCGCAGCCAGCCCTTCACCGGGTGACCGCCGAACCCGGCGAACGTCACGTCGTACACCTCGACCGTGGACAGTCCGGTCTCCACCGGCTCGAAGCGCGCGTCCAGCTCGTGCTCGCGGGCCTGCTGGAGCGTCTTGTCCCAGAAGGCGTCGAAGTCGTCCGGCTCGGTTGACTCGCTGCGGTACGCGCGGAGTTCGTCGAGGGGCAGATCGAACAGGGCCATCAACAACCGCCTTCGTGAAGGGTGACTGCGTCGCCTCACCGTACGTGGGTGATCGGATGACTCACCAGGGTCATGCGGGGGGCGCCAGGGTCGGATGTTCCTTCGCGGGTGTCGTTGCGGCTGGCCCGGAAGTGAGTAAGCGCTTGCTCCGTAGGCGGGTGAGTGCGGGAGGACGCTCTCAGTGGTCGGGTCACCTGGCAGCCGCGGCGGGAGGCCGGATGTCAGGCGCGCGGCTGGGTCCAGCGCGGTCCTGTCCGGGCCCACTCCCGCTCCCACTCGGCCAGCCGGTGGCGCAGGGCGATCCGGCGCTCGATGGCGTGCCCGAGGAAGACGACGGTCGCCGTACCGCCCGCCGCGCACAGCCCCACGGTGATGGCGTGCTGCCATACCGCGACGTCGTCCGCGGGCGGCGCGACGCTACGGCCCCGGGAGTCGAACCACACCGACACCGGCTCCCCGGGGCGGGTCCCCGCCGGCACCCGGGCCCACGCCGTCCGGACCCCCTCACCCGGCTCGGTCCAGCGGACCTGGGCGCGGTAGGGCTGCCGGTGGTCGCTCTGCGACTCGGTCCGCTGCGACTCGGTCAGCCGCTGGGGCGCGTCGCCGACCACCACGGCACGCACCTGATGGCGTTCGGCCCGCTGGGCCGCGGCGAGCGCCCGGGCCTGGTCGTGCGCGTGCAGGCCCGCGGCCACCCCGACCAGGGGCGCGACCACGAACATCAGGACCGCGACCACCAGCACCGTCCACGCCTCCACGACGTCCGACCGGCGCCGCAGCGGATTGCGCCGCCAGCGCCAGCCACGCACCCGGGTACGCATGTCCACCTCCTCGCCACCGCCGGAGCCGGAGAGCGGGAGGAGCCGGGTCGCCGGTCCACCGCCCCCGCCGCTCACGGACACGAGCGTCCACATCCGTCTCGTACCCCGTTCGGCGCACCTCGCGCATGCCGCGAACCGCGAGTTCCAGCCCATATGGCGCACGGCACACCCCATGCGCCCCACGATCGCGCGCGGTGCTCCCCCGCGCGACTCGGGCGCTGCCCGCCGGGTCCCGGCCGACTGCCCGACCGGGGCCGGCGGGTTCCGTCCCGACCGGTGTGCGCGGTGTCACCGCGCCTCGGCCGTTCCCCCTGAGGTCAGCCGAAGCGCTCGATCCTGATGTGGTCCACCGGCTGGCCGGCCGCCACCAGCAGTCGGGAAGCGTGTTCGGCGAAACCGTTGGATCCGCACACATAGGCCTCCCACCCACCGACGGGTGGGTCGGCCAGGAGCGGCGCCACATGTGCGGCCGTCATACGTCCCACCGGCATCCCGGGCGGAGCGCTGCGCGTGAACACCGGCGTCGTCTCCGCGCCCAGCTCCGACGCGTAGATCAGCTCCTCGGGACTGCGCGCCGGCACCAGCATCCGCAGCGGAACGGTGAGGCAGCGCGCCCGGTGGTGCCGGATCATCGACATCAGCGGTACGACCCCGGAGCCGGCCCCGATGAGCAGCGCGGGACGGTCGCCCGGCCAGGCGAAGAAGCCACTGAGCGGGCCCCGCACCTCGACCGTGTCACCGGGCCGGGCCACGCTGTGGAACCAGCCGGAGACCTCGCCGTCCGGCACCCGGTCCAGGGTCAGCTCGATGTGCCCGGAGCCGTCCGGCGCCGACGCGATCGAATAGTGGCGCTGCGCCACGTAGCCGTCGGGGGCGGTCAGCCGCAGCAGCAGATGCTGGCCCGGCAGATGCCCCGCCCACCCCGGCACCGCCAGCCGGAACGTGGCCGCGTGGGGCGTCTCGCGGCGGATCTCCGTCAGGGTGGCCGTCTGCCACACCGAGGCCGCCTGCTCGCTCACGGCGATCCGCCCGGGCACCGCGAACCGCGTCACGGAAGTCGTCGTCTCAGTCACCGGAGTACCGCTGTTCCTCCCACGGGTTGCCGCGCGCGTGGTAGCCGTTGCGCTCCCAGAAGCCCGGCTCGTCGTGGTCGAGGAGCGTGATGCCCGCGATCCACTTGGCGCTCTTCCAGAAGTAGAGGTGGGGCACCACGAGCCGCGCCGGGCCGCCGTGCTCGGGCGGCAGCGGTGCGCCGTCGTACTCCCAGACGATCCAGGCCCGCCCCCCGGTGAGGTCGGCGAGCGGCAGGTTGGTGGTGTAGCCCGTGTGGGAGTGGGCGACGGCATGGGTGGCGGACCCATGGGGCCTCACCACATTGAGGAAGGCGTCCAGCGAGACGCCGCCGAACCGCACGCCGAACTTCGACCAGCCGGTCACACAGTGGATGTCACCGTCGTACGCCGATGCCGGCAGTGCGTGCGCCGCGTCCCAGTCCCAGGTGTGCGGGCGTTCGACCAGGCCGTCGATGCGGAAGGACCAGTCGGCGGGGGCGAGGTCCGGCGTGACCTCGGCGGACAGGACGGGCCAGTCGTCGCGCGCGTCGTACTGCCCGGGCGGCAGACCCGGGTTGTGGACGCGCGGGCGACCCGTGAAGCCTCGCGTGACGTTCATGGTTCAACCGTACGTTGTCCGCCGGGCTGCTCCGTTCCCGGTCGGCGGCACCGCCGCGCGCGGCTCATGGCGCCGTATCGCGGCTCATCGCGCGTCATTGCAGCCGTGTGAACTCTGTCCGGGGCCGGGAATACCGGCCCGACGCCGCTCCTTGGCGCTCAGTGCCGGCTCCGGTGCGCCGGTGACAGCACGAGAGAAGTGAGGAAACGAGGATGCCCCAGGCCCATGCCTCCAGGACCGTGACCGAGGTGGCCGGATGAGTGTCGTGAGCAGCCCGGGCGTCCCCGGTCCGGCCGCCGCCGGTGCCCCGCACGTCCTCGACAACCCGGCGCTCGCCTCCCTGACCGGCCCGCACGCCCACTTCGCCGAGCGGCGCGGCCGGGTGCTGCGCTATCCGGTCGACGTCTCCCCGTGGCTGGCCCTGCCCGACGAGCCGGACGCGCGGGACTGGGCGGACCTCGCCGCGCTGGCCGGTCCCGGCGCCGAGGTCCCGCTGCCCGGCTTCCGCGGTCGGGTCCCGGAGGGCTGGGAGATCACCTTCCGGGTCGAGGGCGTGCAGTTCGTGGACGACGGCCTCGCCGCGGCGCCGGACCCGGAGGCGGTACGCCTCGGCCCGGCGGACGTACCCGAGATGCTGGACCTGGTGGCGCGGACCCAGCCGGGGCCCTTCCTGCCCCGCACCGTGGAACTCGGCACCTACCTGGGCATCCGTCGCGACGGCGCGCTGATCGCCATGGCGGGGGAGCGGCTGCACCCGCCGGGCTGGACGGAGATCAGCGCGGTCTGCACCGACCCCGCGTTCCGCGGGGAGGGCCTGGCCACCCGCCTGATCCTCGCGGTCGCGCACGGCATCCGGGAGCGCGGGGAGACGCCGTTCCTGCACACGAGTGCCGGGAACACGAACGCCATCCGGCTGTACGAGTCCCTCGGCTTCCGGCTGCGCCGCCGTACGGCCTTCCTCGCGGCGAGGGCACCGCAGCGACCGGCGGACGACCGCGCGGCGGTACCGGTGCCGTAACCCGGCGCCGCTCCCTGCCGCCCAGCCACTGCCTCAGTCCGAGCCCGCGTCGCCCGGGCCCGCGTTGTACCGCTCCAGATAGGCCGCGAAGCGCACCAGGTCCTCCTCCGGCCAGTCCGCGAGCCGTTCCCGGAACGCGGCCCGGCGGCTGCGGGTGACCTGGGCCAGGATCGCGTGGCCGGCCTCCGTCAGATGCAGCACCTGGACCCGGTGGTCCTCCGGGTCCAGCCGGCGCTCGATCAGCCCGGCCCGCTCCAGCGCCGCCACCTGGCGGCTCACCGTGGACTTGTCCAGGGCGTAGTGTGCCGCCAGGTCCGTCGCCCGGCAGCCCCCGCGCTCCTCCAGGTGGCCGAGCAGGGTGTACGACACCAGGGACAGCTCCGGGTGCATGCGGCCCGCCGAGGCACGGGCCCGGCGGGCGAAGATGGTCATCTCGCGCTGGATCGTCTCGACGGCCGACTCCGCTGCGCTCACGGGAATACCTCCTCCGGCGTTCTAGTTGTATAGTACAACTTGAAATGAGAGTTGTATAAGCCAACCTTTGGAGGGTCGCGCGCGATGAGGTCACCGGCACTGCGCCATGTGCTCACGCACCTGATCACCCCGCTGCTGATGTGCCTGGGCATGGGGCTCGCGTACATGGGCGCGTTCGTCACCCCCGAGCCGAACCACCTGCCGGTCGCCGTCGTCGGCACCGCCCCGAAGGCGAAGGTCTTCGCGCAGACCGTCAAGGACGCCGCGGGGGACAAGCTCGACGTCCGCACGGTCGCCACCCGGGCCGACGCCGTCCACCTGCTGAAGTCCCGCGATGTGACCGGCGCCTATGTGCCGAGCGCCAAGGCGCCCGAGCTGCTGGTGGCGACCGCCGCGTCCGACATGGGGGCCACGGCCGTGGAGAAGGTCTTCACACCGGTCGCCGCCCAGAAGGGCGTCGCGCTGAAGGTCACCGACGTGGCCGCCCCGGTCGCCGACGACCCCACCGGCCAGGGCCTGTTCTTCCTGCTGGTCGCGGTCAGCATCGGCTCGTACGCCTCGGTCGCCGCGCTCGGCGCCGCGGGTGCCGCCCTCGCGATGCGGGTCCGGGCGCTGCTCGCGCTCGGCGTCGCCGCCGTGGTCGGCGGCATCGGCGCGCTGCTCGCCGGGCCGGTGTTCCACCTCGCCCACCACGACCTCGCGGGCGTCTGGGGCATGGCCGCGCTGTACTCGGCGGGCATCCTCCTCATCGGCGTCGGTCTGCACACGTTCCTGAAGCGGTGGACCACGCTCACCATGATGGTGCTGTTCGTGATGCTGAACTTCACCAGCTCCGGCGGCCTGTTCCGGCCCGAGCTGCAGAACGGCTTCTTCGGCACCCTGCACGCCTTCTGGAACGGCGCCGGATTCGTCGAGGGCGCCCGCAGCCTGCTCTACTTCGGCGGCGACGGCCTCGCCCGCACCGTGTGGACCCTGGCGGCCTGGCTGCTGACCGGTGTCCTCGTGACCGCGGTGGCGGCCCTGTACGAGCACACCCGCGCCGTCCGCCAGGAAGCCGCCGCCCCCGGGACCGAGGCCGCACCCGCCGCGTCCGAGCCCGGCCGGAAGGCCCAGCGGGCCACCGAGGAGGAGGCCGCGCAGGAGGCCGAGGAAGAGGTCGAGGAGACGGTCGGTGTCTGAACCCGGCGTCCTCCAGGGCCCGTCGGGGCGGTGGGGTAAGGTGGCCGTCCGGCCGCGGACGCCCGCGGCTTCGACGACGAGGAGGTGAGACCCATTACCGCTGTGTCGGCTGGGGTGCTCTCTCCTCGTGACGGCGCGGTACGCCGGCACCGGTGACCGCGGGAGCGCCCTGAAAAGCTTCGCGCTCCCGAAAGGCTCTCGGCTTCCATGCCCACTCCCGTCCCGTTCTCCCCGTCCGCCGTCGTCTCCGCGTTGCGCGCCGCAGGGTGCGTCTTCGCCGAGGACGAGGCCGAGTTGATCCTCGCCACCGCCCGCACCCCCGAGGAGGCGGCCGGCATGGTGGACCGGCGCGCCGCCGGGCTGCCGCTCGAACAGGTCCTCGGCTGGGCCGACTTCCACGGGGTGCGCGTCACCCTGGAACCAGGGGTGTTCGTCCCCCGCCGCCGTACCGAGTTCCTGGTCGACCAGGCGCTGGCCGCCGCGCCGGACGCGACCGTCGTCGTGGACCTGTGCTGTGGCTCCGGCGCGCTCGGCGCGGCCCTGGCCGCCGCCCTGGACGGGGCCGAGGTGCACGCCGCGGACATCGATCCGGCCGCCGTGCGCTGTGCCCGCCGCAATCTCGCCGCCTTCGGCGGCCGGGCGCATCACGGCGACCTGTACGACGCCCTGCCCGCCGGCCTGCGCGGCCGGGTGGGTGTCCTGACCGCCAACGTGCCCTACGTACCCACCGCCGAGGTGGCCCTGCTGCCGGCGGAGGCCCGCGAGCACGAGCCGTTGGTGGCGCTGGACGGCGGAGCCGACGGGCTCGACGTGCTGCGCCGGGTGGCCGCCGGGGCACCCGGGTGGCTCGCCCCCGGCGGCTGCCTGCTGACCGAGACCAGCGAACGCCAGGCACCGGCCGCCGTACAGGCCTTCCAGGACGCGGGCCTGACGACCCGTCTGGCGGTGAGCGAGGAGCTGTACGCGCACGTGGTGATCGGCGTACGGCCCTAGGTCCTGTCGTCAAACTCCCGTCGTCCGCCCGGAGGGCGGGCCGCGCGGCGTCAGGTGCGTGCTCTCGGCGTGCCGGGCCCGGGCCCTC